>JAFQVU010000157.1 GCA_017407885.1 Clostridia bacterium | reverse complement strand
TTTATGCCCGGGCATATGCAGTCTCGCCGTACCGCTGTCTATATAGCTTTTCACGAAATCACAGATAGGCGTTTTCATGCGATTGCATTCCTTTCATAATTTTCTTGGGCGCAAAAGTTACTTAATGCTGTAAAACATCATTAATATGGTTAAAAAACGGTAACCCCTTTTCGGTTGTTGGGACACCGAGCGCAGGCGGAGGAGCCGGAGCGAGGCGGGCCCCGACTACCGAGAGCGTTTTATTCGAAGCTATACGCGAACACTCTATGAGCGAATGCGTTGTATAAAGCTTTTGCGGAGCTTTTCTCGAAAAGCGACCATAACTCCTATGCAAATGATAATTTATCCCTCAACAGCCTTTGCGGCTTCGAGCATTATCGCGCACTCCATGCGCTTGCGGAAGAGCTCGCAACCGTATTTGTAGATACCGTTTACCGAACCGGTTGCGTGATACGCATTCGCCGCACAGCCGCCGGAGCAGTAGAGCTTCGCCCAACAGTCACGGCACTCGGGGCGCGTGTAGACGTTGCATGCGGCAAATTCGCCCTGACATGCGGTGTTGGTAACGCCGGTCCAAACGTCACCGAGCTTGAATTTTTCCTCGCCGACAAACTGGTGACACGGATAGAGATCGCCCCACGGAGTAACTGCCATATATTCGGTGCCCGATCCGCATCCGGAAATGCGCTTGTAGATGCAGGGACCGCCCTTCAAGTCGATCATGTAATGATAAAAAGTAAACGGGTTGCCCTCACGATGACGTTCAAGCATCAACTCGGCGAGCTTCTCATACTGTTCGAGTACAATCGGCAGATCTTCCATAGTCAGCGCAGACGGATCCCCCTCGGCGCAGACTACGGGTTCCATCGACAGCTCGTTAAATCCGAGATCGAGCATAGTCTTAATGTCCTCTAAAAAGTCAGGATTAGCGTGTGTAAACGTGCCGCGCATGTAATAATTCTTACCGCCGCGCGCGTCAACGAGCTTCTTGAACTTCGGCACGATTTTCTCCCAGCTTCCGTTGCCGGCAAAATCGACGCGGAAACGGTCGTGAACTTCCTTTCGTCCGTCAAGCGAGAGAACGACATTCGAGCACTCACGGTTCGCGAAGTCGATAACGTCATCGTCGATAAGCAGACCGTTTGTGGTAAGAGTGAAGCGGAAATTCTTGCCCGCCGCCTTTTCAACAGAGCGTGCATACGCGACAAGCTGCTTGACCACGTCAAAATTCATGAGCGGTTCGCCGCCGAAGAAATCCACCTCGAGATTACGGCGTGTTCCGGAATTTGCGATAAGGAAATCGAGTGCCTGCTTGCCGACCTCGTAGCTCATAACCGCACGTTCGCCGTGGTATTTACCTTGACTTGCAAAGCAGTAGGAGCAATTAAGATTGCATGTATGCGCAATATGTAAACAAAGCGCCTTGACAACGCCCTTTGAAGTTTCCTTGAGCTTTCCGGCAAGTGGCTCGAAGGTATCCTCGGCGAACAACTGTCCTGCCGCACGAAGGTCCTCTATTTGTTCACAGCACTCGTCGAATTCGTTCGCGGAAATTCCGTGCTTATTTATCATCTCAGCTTTAAGGGCTTCCTTATCGCTCTGCTCGTATTTTTCGATTATATCGTAAGCGACCTCGTCAACGACGTGTACCGAGCCGGAATATATATCGAGCACAATGTTGAGACCGCCGAGTTTATAGCAATGTATCATGTTTTTCTCCTTGATTATACAAACAACAAAAAAGCCGCCATGCGGCGGCATTTTCGGTTTTTATTTCTCGCAAGCCTGATTAGCAATACCGCAGCTGGTCTTGCATGCGGACTGGCAGGAGGTCTGGCACTCGCCGCAGCCGCCGTTCTTTGCGCTGTCGCAAAGGCTCTTGGTTACGAGAGTTTTGATACGGGAAACCTTGCTCTCGCAAGCCTGATTAGCGATGCCGCAGCTGGTCTTGCATGCGGACTGGCAGGAAGTCTGGCACTCGCCGCAGCCGCCGTTCTTTGCACTATCGCAAAGGCTCTTGGTATTTAAAGTTGTAATACGCTTCATAATTTATATGCTCCTTAAAGATAGATTTTAACATTAATTACTTATATTATACCATGCAAGTCGCATGATGTCAACGGGGACGCGCCAAAAAGTTTGAAATTATTTTTTACTTACTCAAAACTTACGTTCCTTCGCAGCCACGTAATAACGGCATTTTCATCGTTACTGCCGATTATTGCGGTCGCACGCTTCTTCAGCGCATCAATTGCATTTGCCACCGCATATGCTTCATTGGCGGCTTCAAACATGGGAATATCGTTTTCCGCATCCCCGAATACCACCGTTTTTTCACATCCGAGCAGGTCTCGCAGCTGCAGGACCGCACTTGCTTTCGATGCCGACTGTGCGAGTATCTCAAGCCACATCTCACCGCTGTAATAATCCCTCGCAAAAATGCAGTTGTACCGCTCACGAAGCTGCTCATATGCAGGGCGGAGCGCATCTTCCGTGTCGATGCACAGTACATAGAAAACCGTCCCGTCCCAGATACGCTCTGCATCGTGAATCGGATTGTCTCGCGGGTCTCCCTCACGTGTCGCTTGAAATTCTGCCGCTTCGCGTGAAAGAAGTTCGGGGACATAGGTGTACTTTTCCGTCTCGCCGTTCAGTGTATAGACCATCGGATGTATCCCATGCGAGGTGAGTACGCTTTTTATGTACGGAACGTCGTCAAGCAGATTTTCGACGATTCGCCGCCCACTCAAATTATCTCGAATAAAGACACCGTTGTGAAGAATGATCGGTATATCCGCCGTGATCTCGCTTGCAACCTGCATTGCCGTATAGTACGAACGTGCGGTAGCAAAGGAAAATTTCAGTCCACGTGCGGTCATTTCATTAATCGCCGCGACGGTTTCTTCCGCCATGGTACCGTCACTTTTAAGCAGTGTTCCATCAAGGTCGGACACGAAAAGAGTTTTTGTAATATCGTATTTGTTCATTCGTCATCGTCCTCCGTTTGCGGATTGCCTTTCGCACGGAAGTTTGCCAAGGGATTGGCTGCCATTGCCTTTTTCATGTGATCATCACTCACGTGTGTGTATATCTGCGTGGTATTGAGCTGCTCGTGCCCGAGGATATCCTTCAGCACACGCACATCGACGTTGCCCGACTGATACATAAGTGTCGCCGCGGTGTGACGCAGTTTATGGGTAGAAAAGTGCTTGTTTTCAAGCCCTGCGAGTTTAAGATACTTGTAAACCACCCACTGCACGGTTTTATTGCTTATACGCGAATGGCGTGACGAGAGGAAAAGCGCGTTTCTGTCCTTGATCTGCACCTCATCAGCCGCACGCACACGCAAATACGCCCGAATTGCGTCCCGACAAGCATCGTTGAGGTATATCATACGCTCCTTTGAGCCCTTTCCGATGACGCGAAGTGTCTCCATATCGCGGTCAATATCAGAAAGATTTATCCCCACAAGCTCGGACAAACGCATACCGCAATTAAGAAAAAGCACGAGCATGCAGTAATCTCGCTCACGCGTTTTCGATTCTTCATCGGATCGGACTGCTTCGAGAAGCTGTTCGCTTTCGGCAAGCGTGAGGAATTTGGGGAGCGTTTTCTTTTTCTGCGGACTGTCGATGTTTTTCATCGGATCGTTTTCGATGACTCGCATATTTACAGTCAGATATTTGTAAAAGCTCCTGAGTGCAGACAGCTTTCGTGAGCGTGCAGACCATTTGTTGCCGCGAGATTCGAGGGTATAGTGAAGAAAATCGTAAATTTCCTCCGACGTTACAGATTCTATAAGAGGCATGTCAACATCGGTAATATTGACTGCGGCAAAATCTTCATCACTCACCTTGAGTGGGTCTGTACCGGTTCGCTTTATAATGAGAAATCTGAAGAACGTGCGCAGATCGAGGGCATACTCGTCCATTGTTTTCTGTGAGCGTCCCTGCACGGTCAGCTTATATCTGACAAAGCTCCGTACGGCATCCGGCAATTCATCATAATCGATAAGTGTCTGCATACTGCACCTCCGGTGGGTTTTGTATAATTCAATTATACAACAATAGCGTGTATTTGTCAAGCGTAGATCCCCTTGACAAACTCCCATTTGACTTTAGTATAAAAAACCGTGCCGGTAAACCGACACGGTTGAAAATTACTTTTTGAGGGAATCTCTGATCTCGCGGATGTTCGCGTAAAACTCTTCGAGCGCTGCCTTTTCAGCCGCCGCCTTTGCATCTGCCTGTGCCTGAGCTTCAGCAGCCTTTGCATCGTCTGCCGCCTTCTTTTCAGCCGCTTCAGCCTCTGCCTTGGCGATTTCCTTTGCGTTAAGACGTCTTTCCATCGACTTAATAAATCTTACTGCCGCAAAAACGCAAAGCGCGATGATGAAGAAATCGATGATAGCCTGAATCCACAGACCGTATGCAATTGCGATCTCCGCTACCTCGGCAGTACCTGCCGCTTCGTCAGCCGGAACAGCCTCGCGAAGAACGTACTTCCAATCGTCGATAGCAACACCGCTTGTGAAGTAAGTCATCACAGGAGTGATGATGTTCTTAACAAGTCCGTTTACAATCGCGTTAAACGCTGTACCGACAACAACACCGACTGCCATGTCGAGTACATTTCCTTTAGTGATAAAAGCCTTGAAATCAGAGAAGAAGGTGACCTTTTGGGTCTTTGCCTTCACTGCATCCTTGATCTTTGCCATAATTAACCTCCGTACAAAATAATATTACATGTTCGATTATAGCAAAAAAATCACATTTTGTCAAGCATATCAACGTATTTTGTCATTTTATGCTTTCTCCGTGCTCACATATGACTCTGATGGCGTGTGACCGATAATGGTCTTATATGTACGCGTGAAATAGGACGGGTTCTCAAATCCGCACATACGTGCAACTTCACTAACCGTATATTTGCCCTCACGAAGCAGTTTTTCAGCTTCGCGGCAGCGCAGATTATTTATGTACCTCACCACAGTAAATCCGGTCTCTCGGTGGAATTCGCGGCAAAAGTAATACTTGCTCACATTTACGCTGTTTGCAATCTGATCTACCGTCAGAGGCTCGTCAAAATGTGATTTTATATATCCGAGCGCACGCTTGACCGAATCGCCGTGTCCCTGTTCACCGCAGTCACGCTGTGAGAAATTGCGGCAAAGGTGCACCATCAGGGCAAGTATCGCGGACTTTACCTCAGCTGCGGCAAAAGCATCGTCGTTTTCCCTTCGTCTGCCTATCACATCCGCCGCGGCAAGATACAGCTCGCGCGCCTTATCATCGCTTATAACACAGTCAAACTTTATCTCTGATGTATTTATATCGCATTTTGCAAGGAAAGCGCCGTCTATTATCAGACAGCTGTGCTGAACCTCGGTCGAGCGTGGGACAGAGTGGAGAACATTTGAATTAAAAACAGCAATATCGTGCTCATGCACCTCATATGCGGTTCGGTCACAGACTATACCGCCGTCTCCGAGAAAATACAGAATTTCAATATTTTCATGCCAGTGGGGCATGGATGTGCGATTGCTTGCATGGAAAACATACGGTGTTGATGGATCAGACAAAACGTGCGGTTCATAACGCTTATTTTTGGTCTCGATCTCAGACACACATCCACCGCACTCCGACGCATATGGATTACAACTGTTCATTACGCCCTCCCAAAGCAATATTGTGTTAAATATAAGCAATATTATTTCTTGAAATGCCTCTGCAATTATTATATAATAGGCACAGAGAAATTGCAAGAGTATAATATAAAAAGTGATTTATAAAGCAAATTTTATTATTCTATCGACCAAGGAGTAGTATCATGTATAAATTCCCCATCGGCGCAGTGCTTGAATCCTTCCGTTTGCCGACCTATGAAGCGGTCAAGAAAGCCGCGGAGCTCGGTCTTAACGGCATTCAGATGTACGCAACAAACGGCGAAAACGCCCCTGAAAATCTTTCCGGCGCAAAGGCTCGCGAGCTTCTTAAATACGTAAAGGACACCGGTCTTGTATTCTCCGCGCTCTGCGGTGACCTCGGGCGCGGTTTCGGCAATTCCGAGCTTAATCCCGAAAGCATTGAGAAGTCAAAGCGTATTCTTAATCTCGCTAAAGAGCTTGACTGTAATATCGTAACCACACACATCGGCGTTGTTCCGGAAGATCCAAATCACGACCGTTACAAGATCATGCAAGAAGCGTGCAAGGAGCTTGCCGACTATGCCGACTCGCTCGATGCGCATTTCGCTATAGAAACCGGCCCCGAGACCTCGGCAACTCTTAAGACATTCCTTGACAGTCTCGGTTCTACCGGCGTTGCAGTAAACCTTGACCCGGCAAACCTCGCAATGGTGACAGGCGACGATCCTGTCAATGCTGTATACAACCTCAGGGATTACATCGTCCATACCCACGCAAAGGACGGCATAAAGCTTGCCGATTGTAACCCTGAATATGTTTACCGCGTTGTACATCCAATCCCCGAGGAAGTCAAGAACATGAGAGTATATAAGGAAGTACCGCTCGGAACAGGCAGTGTTGATTTTCCTGCATATCTCGCAGCTCTCGAAGACATCGGTTACCGCGGATACCTCACAATCGAGCGTGAGGTCGGTCCTACTCCCGAGGCGGACATCACACTGGCGGCAAACTTCCTGCGCGGTGTTATGAATAAGTAAAATATTTTGAGAGTGGTGCTCACCATGAAAAAGTTAAGAATTTTATGGTTGGTGCGGCTGATGTCTGCACCTGTATAGTACATTCACCAAAGCAGACCACGCAAAGAACACATAACGAGTAAACCTTCAGCGAATAAAATGTAAACATTTGCGAATAACTATTGAAAATAACGCATGAAGCCGATACAATATTATTGTAAAAACTTCATGCAGGCGTTGTCCTGCTGCAATCGGGATGGTCATATGAAAGCATTTTTAAGGGAACAGTTATATAACATGGTCAAGCTGTTTTTAAATCAGATAGCATTGACTGTATTCGGTACGGTGCTTGCAATAGCAACAAGCAAAAACGATTCTCTGCTGCTTGCATCAAGTATATTTTCAGTCCTCTTCTTCCTCGCGCTTAACTACACCACATGTTGGGAGATAGGCGCAAAGGATAAGATACGGGTTGATTCGGGACGTCTTGAATCAATGCAAAATAAGGGACTTTATATTTCTTTCGGCGCGAATCTGCCAAATCTTATAATTGCACTGCTTATCGGTCTTGGAGTCCTTATCGGCACCGATGCAAGTCAGAGCATGAGCTTTGTCTTTAATGCAATTGCCCGACTTCTTAATGGTATGTATCTCGGCATTATCAAAATAGTACAAGATGCGGCAAGCGTAACCAGCATTACGCAAGTATGGTGGTGGTTTATAGTAATCACGCTCCCGTCGATGCTTGTCGGCTGGCTCGCGTACTATCTCGGCTCAAAGAACATCCGTCTCTTATCGTTTATCGGTATAAAGCCGAAGCCTGACAGCGCCAACAGAAAATAACTGTAGTGAAAGGCAAATATACAAATGGCAAATTTCGCGAAGTCACTGAAAAAGAACACCAAAAAAATTTCAAACGAGCTTTTCT
>JAFQVU010000014.1 GCA_017407885.1 Clostridia bacterium | reverse complement strand
TGCTGAATACTCGCTGTATTCATCATCGCTCCTGTTGCAATAAAAAGAATATCGGTAAGCTTCTTTTTGCAAAGCTGCGGCAAAATATGCGCCGCAAGCACCGTCGCACAGCATCCGCATCCCGAGCCGCCTGCATGTACGTCTTGGCGTTCTCGATCGTATATCATAAGTCCGCAGTCATGGTGTATGCGCGAAATATCATAGCCGTCAGCACGCAGGAAATCTACTAAAATACCGCTTCCCTCATATCCGAGATCTCCTGTAAATATAGCAGAAAAATCATCGGGATTCTTGCCGGATTCGCTAAAGTAACGCTTCAAGGTATCAACCGTAGCAGGTGCCATCGCCGCGCCCATATTAGCGGAGTCGTTGATTCCCTTGTCACATACGCGTCCCGGAAGCACCTCTGCCACATATGGAATATCGGAATGTTCGCCGATTATCAAAGCTCCTGCCCCGGTCACCGTCCACTGCGCCGTCGGAGTACGCTGTCCTCCGTATTCAAGCGGAAAACGGAACTGTCGCTCGGCAGAGCAATTATGCGACGATGTTACCGCCGCAACTCGCGTATAATTACCTGCATCGACAAGCATTGATGAAAGTATAAGCGACTCCGCCATAGTCGAGCAAGCGCCGAACAATCCGAAAAATTGAGCATCAAAATTAGCAAGACCGTATCCACTCGATATGCACTGATTGATAAGATCTCCTGCAAATATCGCGTCTATATCGTGAATTTTGAATCCGCCCTTTTCCATTGCCGTGTTAAGTGCAATTCTCTGCATCTCACTCTCTGACTGTTCCCACGTGGGCATATCAAAGGTATCGGTAAGATCGTATTTATCAAAACCGCTTGCAAGGGGGCCATCCATCTCTTTTTTTCCGACAACACTCGCTGCGCATATAATCGAAGGCCTCGATTTCAGCTTGATTATTCCCTTCTGCATCAAAAGCACCTCACAATGTATAATATTACACCATAGATAGTCGATGCAAGCGTTCCATACAAGATGACCGGCCCTGCTACGGTAAATATTTTCGCGCCAACACCAAGTATAAATCCCTCCGCCTTTGTATCAAGCGCTGGCGACACCACCGCATTTGCAAAACCCGTTATCGGAACTAACGTCCCGGCTCCGGCAAATTTCGCGATATTATCAAAAATATTGAGGGCTGTTAAAAGTGCCGCTAAAAATACGAGCGACACCGGCACAAGCGCCTTAACATTGTCTTCAGTCATTCCGAGCGCGGTATATATATCGAATAATCCTTGACCGATAGTACATATGATCCCCCCAACCAAAAACGCTTTTGCGCAGTCGGATGGAAGATTTGATTTTGTGGCACGCTTTTCTACGTATTTTTTATAAGTTTTATCATCCATATTCATAAAAATACCTCCTTGCTTTGGCTTATTTATGCCCGCAAGGAGGTATTTTTATGCGTTAATTATTGCTTCAAGCTCCAATATATTGTTAGCGATATAGTCAGCACCGCATGCGATATGCTCTGCGCGGTCTCCGTAACCGAATGTCACTCCAATGCAAGGAAGAGCGTTTGCATGCGCTCCCTCAACATCGTGACGTCGGTCACCCACCATTATCGCATTTGATTTGTCAATAGGATAAGATTCAAGCGCATAAGCTATTACTTCATCCTTTTTGACTCGAGTGCCGTCAAGTTCACTGCCGAATGTGGCGGCGAAATATTTTTTAAGACCGAATTTTTCAAGAATCATATCGGCAAAAACTATCGGTTTCGATGTGGCAAGTATAAGCTCACATCCGGATGCGCAAAGCCTTCCCAGAAGCTCCGGAATACCGTCGTAAATGCTAACCTCAAAAATTCCCGTGGGACGGTAGTATTCACGGTAATACTCAACCGCGAGCTTTGCATTCTCTTCATCGAGACCGAAATAATTCATAAAGGAATCGGTAAGCGGCGGGCCTATGAAGCATTTTAAGTCTTCACGGTTGCATACAACGCCAAACTTTTTCATGGCGTATTCCACCGATTTCGTGATTCCTTCAAACGGATCATCAAGCGTTCCGTCTAAATCAAACAGAATATACTTATATTTTACCATATTTATGACCATAGCTTTCGCTTAGCGAAAGCTTCCTTTCTCTGTCCTTTTGCGGCGTGATTTGCGCAGCAAAACATCGCTTATTAAGTGATGTAACTCCACAAAAGGTAGTCTGAAAGATTTATCTT
>JAFQVU010000156.1 GCA_017407885.1 Clostridia bacterium | reverse complement strand
CCTGATCTCCCCGTCATATGCCGCACCTGCGAACGTTCGTGAGATTATGCTGCGTTATCGTGTAAGTGGAGGTGTATGATGTTAGCACTTCTTTATCTTCTCGGGTTTTTAAGCGGAGGAGCGGCGGCGGTTGTCATAATGCTGATAATTTCCGCTTGCCGGCGAAAAAAAGAAGTCGCAGATGATCTGGAACGCGGCTTCATGGATATTTTAAACTATTGAAAGGATTATAAATATGAAACAAAACATATCATGGCGCCAGTTTGAGGCGGGCCGCGAATACAACCGTCGGATAGGACTTTACGAAAATGTAACGGCGTGCGAAAGATTTTATCGCGGAGATCAGTGGAGATCTGTTCCTTCGGGACAGATCCCAACTCCGGTATTTAACTATATTCGCCGCATAAGCGATTTCCTTGTCGCGCAGGTCGCTAATGCAAATATAGATTTCGTTTATTCCGATGAAAATCTGCCGTTTATCAAGGACGAGCATCACCGTCAGAGGGTAAACAATGCGGTGTCGCTTCTTAACAATCACGCCGCGTTCCGTTGGGAAAAATGCCATATTGACAGCCTTATACATACTGTACTTCACGATGCGGTGCTTTCGGGCGATGGCGTGTTCTTTACGTATTGGGATCCGTCAATCAGAACAGGGCAACCCTACACCGGCGACTTCGTAACCGTAACAATTGATAACACAAACATTTTCGTTGCCAATGTCAACTCGACTGATATTCAGTCTCAGGAATACGTTATAATCTCGGGGCGCGAATCAGTCGAAAAGCTCAAGCGCGAAGCTATCGCATGCGGTGCTCCCCACGAAGATGCAATGAAAATCCGTCCTGACGGAGATCTTCACTTCGGCGCAGGTGACTGCGCGGCTTTTGAAAATCCCGATGTATCAATGGAAAAGGCTACATACATTATCAAGTTTACGCGAGACGAAAATGGCTATGTCGAGTTCGAGAAATCCACACGTGACTGCATCATTCGCCGTGTCTCTACCGGACTCAGACTTTATCCCATCGCTATGTTTAACTGGATCCCGACAAAGAATTCCTATCATGGCACCTCTCCGGTAACTTCGCTTATTCAAAACCAGAAATACATCAACAAAGCGTATGCGCTTATGATGAAGCACATGATCGATTCGGCTTTTTCAAAGGTGGTTTACGACAAGTCACGTATTCCCGAGTGGACAAACGAGGTGGGGCAGGCAATCGGCGTTGTCGGCGGCGATCTTACGGGCGTTGCATCTACAATTTCGCCCGGTGAGATGGACGAGCAGTTTGCACAGATAATCGCGGATGTAGTGAAAAACACCAAGGATTGTATGGGCGCTACTGATGCTTCGCTCGGTGACGTCGTTCCTACGAACACCTCGGCTATCCTTGCATTGCAGGAATCCAATTCAATAACTCTTGATTCCGTGCGCGCTTCCCTGTACAGATGTCTTGAAGAGCTTGCGGCTATCTGGGTGGACTTCATGTGCGCGTATTATGCGGACGGACGTATGCTTCTTGCAGGCGGCAGTGAAGCACTGCCGATTGATTGCCGTGTGCTTCGCGAGGAACTTATCAGTGCCAGAGTAGATGTCGGCGCATCTACTCGCTATTCAAAAATGTCGGCACTTTCCGAGCTTAGCAAGCTTCTTGACGGTGGGCATATTACACTCAAGCAGTATCTTGAGCGCATCCCTGACGGAGTAATCCCACAGCGTGAGCGTCTCATTAACGAGCTCGGAGAGGAGGCAAGCGAAAATGGAGGATAATAAGACTCTTGACATGTCTGAAGTGTCGGATATAAGCGCGATATCCGGCACTGAAAGCGTTACAGCCCCCTCGCCTGAGGAAGTAAACGCGGCAAATGCTGCGGCATCCACCGGCAAGGTCAGCGATGACGGTCAAGGCGCGGCGTTCTTTACCGCCGCCGATGTTCGCGCAATGAGTCGCGAGCAGGTCAGACGTAATCTTGACAAGATACTGAAATCTATGGAGAGCAGCGAGTTTTAAGAAAAGCAAGTGTAGATAAAATTCCGGTTGACATTAGCAAATATATTAGATATAATTATATATATCCTTATTGCTTTTGTCAGCCGGATTTAAAATTAGTATAAAATTCAACGTAAAATGGAGGACCGGATGTTAAAAAGTATCCTTAAAATTTTCTTTCTATCAATCATGTTGACAACAATTTTAACATCATGCGGCGCATCAGAGCTTGCTGTTCCTTGCTTGTACGCTTCACATAAATCCGCATCCGACGACTGCACACCACCACTTTCTGAATTAGTCGATGATACCACACCTGTAGCCCCATCACAGCTTGATAGCGCCGACGACAAGATGCTCGACTATTTATCTTTAATTGAATCGGAATTCGCTCAAAGTTTTCCTGAACCAAACGGCATCACAATGTCGATGATCCTTTATTCCGAAACCTACTGCGAGTTATGGCAGAACGAAATCGACAAGCTAATATCCGAAAATCAAAAACTTGCTGAGGATTTTAAGATATTTGAAGCGGAACTCAATACGGAGCTTGCCGCCTACGCCGAGACATTTCGTGCCGGAAATGAACCTGATGCACCATACGGCAGAGAGATGACTTATTCTGTCAACATGCTCCGTTCCGAGAGGCTGCGTGAATGGTTGGCAACGGAACTTTCTAAATAATAATGTACACGGACAGTCCGCTAATGCGGACTGTCCGTGCTTGTCGTGTAATATTTTATTCTGTAAATAATCAATCTTCGCTTTCACGGCATAACTTCGCGACACATTCGCAGTGTCCGGTACGCGGGAACAGGTCTACGGGCGTGACGCGCTCGCATTTGTAACTGCCGCCGAGCAACGCAATATCGCGTGCAAGCGTGTCAGGGTTGCAGGAAATGTAGACTATCCGCTTCGGGGCAAGCTCGCATAGACGGGCAAGCAGTTCCGGCGCACATCCCTTTCTCGGTGGGTCAAGTATTACAACATCCAAGCCGCCAGCTGCGATACGCTCGAGATGCGCATCAAAATCGTCCGGATCTGCCGCATCAGCGCAGACGAATTCTGCATTATCGAATCCGTTAAGTTCCGCGTTGCGGCGAGCATTTTCAACCGCCTCGGGTACTATCTCAATTCCGTACAGTTTAACATCCGGAGTTGTCACGGACATGCCGACTGTACCAATTCCGCAAAAAAGGTCGAGTACGCGCTCGCCTGATTTGATGTCAGCAAGCTCTGCAGCCTTGTTATACAGCATCTCCGCGGCTTTTCTGTTGACCTGCCAAAATGACTGCGGCGATATCTCAAATGTGCGTCCGCACAGCTTGTCCGTGAGCTTTTCCTTACCGTAAAGGAGCCGCCACTCTCGCCCAAGCACAACATTGGTATTCTTCGAGTTGATATTTTCCCATACGCTCGCAACATCGGCAAATTTATCGCAAATAGCCTTTGTGAGCGCCTTCAATTTCTCATTTGTCGCCGTCACTACGAAGCAGACCATTACCTCGCCCATAGTCTCCGAACGGCGCAAATATAGATGCCGCATCAAACCGTGCCCGGACAGTTCATCGTATGCCGACAGTTTGTTTTCATCCATCCAAACACGCACAAAGTCGGCTATCTCGCCGAATATCTGCGGCTGTAGTCTGCACGAGCCGTCCTCGCTGACACATGGTATGATATCGTGTGTTTTCTCAGCATAAAAGCCGATTGCGGTACGTGACACTGCAGTATTACCTTTTCCGTATTTCACACTGCCTATCGGATACTGTGCTTTGTTGCGGTATGAATCAAGTTCTCCTGTGTGCAGCACGCCTTCCACTGTCAGCGAAAGTCCCGCCTTTTTCATCGCCGCTATTACTCTGCCGCGCTTTAATTCAAGCTCGTGCTCATATGTAATATAGCGATATACGCATCCGCCGCACCGTTTAGCGGCAATACACCCCGGATCAATACGGTATGGCGATGACTTGATTATTTTTTCTATTTTACCGACATTGTAATCTGCTGTAACCTTTATAAGACGCACAACAAGCTCATCTCCGGTACATGCACCGGAGACAAACGTCACCACGCCGTCTATGCGTCCGACTCCGCAGCCAAGATTGTTTATATCGGTAATTGTGATTTCTTTGATATCGTTCTTTTTCGCGGGATTCTTATACTTCATAATTATGGCCATTGCTTTTGCGTAAGCAAAAGCTTCCTTTCCACCCTTCTTGGGGCGCGGTTTGCAAAGCAAAACTTTAGTCGAAGACTAAAGTAGAGCAACAAAAGGGAGTTTGAAAATTTATTTTCAAACTTCCTCCGAAAACGTGTCTCTATAAAATAAAAACCCGCCGAGCCGTGTGTATACGAGATAAGAAAACCCTGCATGTGCAAGGCTGGTGCCCTCTCGCCTGTTTTGTGCTCCCAACGTCCGAGTCGTTCGTGCAGAGATGCATGCATCTCACAAATCAGGAACGGTCGGGAGGTCTGCATTCCCATCAGGCGAAGCCCGGGCTCCATTTAATTCTTCGTGGGTTTATATACTCGTATAATCACGCACCAAGCAGGATGGTTTCCGCTGTGCTGCGGTGTGAATCAATTAAGATGCTTTTCTTTCTCTGATAATAGTATATCACATTTATAATAAAATTACAAGTATTTTATAAAAAAATTACCCCCGAACGCAAAAAGCATATCGGGGGGCTTCTACTATATTCTGCTATTACTTTTTATCTGCTTCGCCGTCGTAATCGATCTCACCGAAAAGCTCGTCCTCGAAAAGATCCGCAACTCGGTCGAACTCCTCGTCATCGTCAATTGTAACAAGAAGATCCTCGCCATTCT
>JAFQVU010000155.1 GCA_017407885.1 Clostridia bacterium | reverse complement strand
TGCCTGAAATCCGAGAATATAACCGCGCGCGTGCCGTAGCATATGCAAGACGTTGGGCGCTTGACCGTAATCCGCTGTTTTTCGACTTCACAGGAGGGGGCGGTAACTGCACAAATTTTGTATCGCAGTGTGTTCTTGCCGGATGCTGTCAAATGAATTTTACGCCTGATTTTGGCTGGTACTACCTATCACCGAATGAGCGCGCTGCCGCATGGACGGGGGTGGAGTTTTTCTATAATTTCTTAACTAACAATGAGTCCGAGGGTGTAGGCGATGGACTCGGCCCGTTTGGACGTGAGGTCGGTCCAAGGGAAATATTACAGCTCGGTGATGTCATACAGCTTGGACGCGCAGACGGAGATTATTATCATACCCTCATTGTGACCGGATACGGACGTCGTACATATCTTGTGTCGGCACACAGCAATGATGTATACAACCGTCCGCTTTCAAGCTATAACTACAGTCGGATACGGTATCTGCATATTGACGGTTACCGGACAGATCAGCGCTTCGTTGGTGCATGCTTTGACGATCTTATCACAGGTGTCTCACTGGTTGTATGATTTGTATTTTCCATAAAAACATGCGGCTGCATATATGCAGCCGCATGTTTTTATGGATTTTAAACTGTTTATAATAAACCCTCGAGTTTTTCGGCTGCCTTATCAAGGTAGTCGTTCTCCATAAGCTCAAGCATACCCTTGTCGCAAAGTGCTGCAAGACGTGGGTCGATCGGCATGCGTGCGAGTACGTCATAGCCAAACTTGTCCGCAACCTCTGCAATGTGGCTTTCGCCGTAAATGTTGTGATCCTTGCCGCAGTCGGGACATTTGAAATATGCCATGTTTTCGACAATTCCGAGTACCGGAATATTCATCATCTGCGCCATGTTTGCAGCTTTTGCAACGATCATAGATACAAGCTCCTGGGGACTTGTTACTATAATAATTCCGTCAAGCGGAATGGACTGGAAAACAGTCAGCGGAACGTCACCTGTTCCCGGAGGCATATCGACGAACATAAAATCTACGTCGTCCCAGATAACGTCAGTCCAGAACTGCTTAACAGTGCCGGCAATAACCGGACCTCTCCATACAACCGGAGTGGTTTCCTCGGGAAGCAGCAGATTAACGCTCATCATTTTAATGCCGGTCTTGGATTCGAGCGGGAAGATACCGCCTGCACCGTCTCCGGTAACCTCGCCCTTGACACCAAATGCCTTGGGAATAGAGGGGCCGGTTATATCGGCATCGAGGATTGCGGTGCTGTGACCGCGGCGGCTCATGAGTACTGACAGCATGGATGTGACGATGGATTTACCAACACCGCCCTTGCCGCTGACAATACCGATGACCTTTTTCACATTTGACATTTCGTGCGGATTTTCGAGAAGACTTGTCTTTTCGCGCGATGCACAATTAGCGGAGCAGGATGAGCAGTCATGAGTACAAGACGACTCAGGCTTTTCCTGTGTATCATCATAAATCATTGGAAAATGACTCCTTTCATATATTATACTATGTATATTATAACTCATATTTTTAAAATTTGCAAGTCTTTTGACACTTTAATGAAATTTTTACTCTTTGTTGAAGATTTGATGTAGATTTGCGCACGTTTTTGGCGTATAATTCATGAGTAAAAGATATTTCGGAGGTCTCATATGAAAAATATGCTCTATAGATTAAGAGAAAAGCTTGCAAGATTCTTTTGGGGACGTTACGGCGCCGATAAACTCGGATACGCCATACTTATATTATCAATGGTTCTCTCGCTTGCTTCGTCGCTGTCAGCTTCGGCATCGATGACAGTGCCAATGATACTTTATATTGTATCGTACGCTCTGCTTATCTGGATGGTCTTTCGTATGCTTTCAAAAAATGTTCAGGCGCGCGCACGCGAGAATTCAAAATTTCTCGGCGTGTGGAAACCCATAAAAAAGTGGTTCAGTCTTCAGTATAACCGTCTTCGAGATATCCGCACGCACCGATATTTTGCTTGTCCAAACTGTAAAAACAATCTGCGTGTTCCGAAGGGCAGAGGAGAGATAACCATTACATGTCCCGTGTGCAAGACTAAATTCGACCGCAGGACTTAATAAGCTTAAATACCTGCTCAGCCGTGTCCGCAAGGTCACGGCTTGCATTTTTTGTATCCATAGCTTCGGTGAGCGTACAGATGCTTCTTCTTATCGGGAAAAATGCGTCAATACCGACTTCGTTGCATGCGACGGCATCTTCCGTGACTGCGCCCGCAAAAGCGATACAAAGCTTGCCGTGTTTCTTGGCGAGTGATGCGACTCCGACCGGTGCCTTGCCCATTGCGCTCTGACGGTCGAGTCTGCCCTCGCCGGTTATAACGATATCCGCATCTTTTATGTAATCTTCAAGGCGTGTCACGTCGAGCACGAGTGTGATTCCCGATATCAGCTCGCCGCCGAGAAATTCGCGGAGCGCAAATCCGAGACCGCCTGCCGCACCGCTTCCGGGGTAGTTCTTGTCGGAAGTGGGATATTTCTCCTTCGTAATTGCGGCGAAGTTTTCGAGCCACGCATCCATTTCACGCACCATGTCGGGAGTTGCCCCCTTTTGCGGCCCGTAAACCGCACTGCAGCCAAGCTCACCGCAGAGTGGATTGGTTACATCGCAGGCGACTCGTATACGGCAGTCGCGAAGTTCTTTTACTATGCCGGTATCTTCTATTTTTGCAAGCTCACGGAGTCCCTTTGCTCCAAGTGCAATCGGACTGCCGTTTTTGTCAAGAAGACCGAATCCGAGAGCGGCGAGCATACCCGTTCCGCCGTCATTTGTTGCACTTCCGCCGATTCCGATAACAAAATCGCGGCATCCCTTTTTTATCGCGTCTGCAATCATCTCGCCGACACCGTATGTAGTGGTTTCGAGAGGATTACGAAGGGATTCTCCAAGCTGGGGAAGTCCTGCGGCGGCTGCCATTTCGATGACTGCTGTTTCTCCGGCGATACAGTATGTGCAGTCAACTTCGCGCATACGGGCATCATGCGCGCGGATGGTACGCAGTATACCGTTCATACCGAGTGCGAGTGCTTCTGTCGTGCCCTCGCCCCCGTCGGCAAGCGGACGAACCAGAATTTCGGCATCCGGATAAGCGCGGCGGATTCCCTCTGCGCATGCATTTCCGGCATCAATTGAGGTGAGACTTCCTTTAAAAGAATCTATAGCTGTAACAACTTTCATGTTTATGACCATAGCTTTCGCTTCGCGAAAGCTTCCTTTCTGTCCTTCTTGGGGCGTGATTTGCGCAGCAAAACATCGCTTATTAAGCGATTGTAACAGCAACAACTTGATTTACAAGTTGTTGCTACAAAAGGTAGTTTGAAAGATTTATCTTTCAAACTTGACTCCTTTTTTTGTGTTATGAATATTTTACCACAAAATTATATTTATTTCAAGTGGTGTAAAGGAAAATATGAAGGTAATTTGAGTTTGTTGTGGGGATTACAGTTGCTTCCGACAAGCAACAATTCCCAACAACAAAAATATGTACGCAAAATTAAAATTTACGATTTTCCTTGAATATGTGCAAAAAATGTGTTACAATATATAATGGTTAACTATGGATATGTATTATTAATATACATTCGGAGGAATAAAATGCCGGAAAACATAAAAAAGGAACAGTATCTCGAATGCGGTAAAATCATAAATACTCACGGTGTGCGCGGCGCGCTCAAGATTGAATCGTGGTGCGATTCGCCCGAGGTGCTGTGTACTATAAAAAAGCTGTATTATAAAAAGAAGGATGAATACATTCCCCTTGAAGTCACCAAAGCATCGGTGCATAAAGGATGCGCACTGATGTATTTTTGGGGAATTGATTCTATTGAATCCGCACAGCTTCTTAAAAACCGCGTTGTCTATGCTGACCGCGAGGATATAGTTATCGACGATGACCGCGTATTTGTTGCGGATATCATCGGACTTCCCGTGTTTGACGAGCGTGACGGAAAGAAGCTCGGCGTGCTTTGCGATTATATCGAAAGCGTGGCATCGGATCTCTTTGTTGTCAAGACCGACAAGGGAGCAGAGGTGCTTGTACCTGCAGTAGAGGAATTTATCGGGCACATAGATGATGAGGGCGTATACCTTCTTCCCATAGAAGGAATGTTTGATGACGGTGCGGAGGTCATCCGTGATGAGATTTGACATCATGACGCTTTTCCCCGATGTTATTGATTCGGTACTCGGCTCGAGTATAATCGGGCGTGCGCAGGAGAGCGGTATTGTTGAAGTGCATTCACACAATATCCGCGATTTTTCCGAGAATAAGCACCGTCGGGTTGACGACACGCCGTACGGCGGCGGAATGGGCATGCTTATGAGTGCCGTGCCGATATACGGATGCTTCAAATCCATAGTCGAATCGCAGACGGACGGACAAGCGGTAAGCAGACGTGTTATCTACATGTCGCCAAGGGGAAAGGTGCTTACGCAGAAGAAAGCCTACGAGCTTACAAAATATGATAACATAATAATTCTCTGCGGACATTATGAGGGCGTTGATGAGCGTATAATCGAGGAGATAGTTGACGAGGAAATATCAATCGGTGATTATGTACTTACCGGCGGCGAGCTGCCTGCGTGTGTGCTTGTTGACTGCGTTTCGCGTATGCTTGAGGGGGTACTTACAAACGAGGACTGCTGGCGAGGTGAAAGCATTGCTTCGGGGCTTCTTGAATATCCGCAGTACACACGTCCGTATGATTTCAGGGGAAGATTAGTGCCCGAGGTGCTCCTCTCGGGGCATCATGCCAATATCGAAAAATGGCGCCATGAAGAGGCGCTGAAAAAAACACGTGAATGCCGTCCCGACCTGCTCTGCGGCGAATCGGGGATTGATGCGGCAGATAACGGAGATGAATCAAAAGATGGAAAATAACCGGAACAAAAAGGGAGCACGCGCCGTCAAAACGGTGGCTGTGATGATGGGAGCGACTGTCATTGCAAAGCTGCTCGGTATGCTCCGCGGAGTGCTCCAGGCAAATGCCTACGGTACATCGTTTGAAGCCAACGCTTTTACCGCCGCATCAAAATTACCGCTTGCGGTTTTTGACATGTTCCTTGCGGCGGCAGTCCTCGGATGCTTCATACCGGTGTACAACAGCTTCAGACAAAAGGATTCCGACAAGGTCACAGATCCCGAGGCTGACCGCTTTGCATGTGTATTTTTAAACTTTATAATACTCCTCTGCGGTGTTCTTGCTGTACTTGGCATTTTGTTCGCAGAGCCGCTCATACGTTTGATAACGCAGGGACTTGACGAGGCAACAATTTCGCTTGCGGTCACGCTGACGCGGATAATGTTTCCGCTTGTCATATTTACCGGCTCCGCTTATACGCTTGTCGGCGTGCTCCAATCAAAAGGCTCGTTTATCGCACCGGCACTTATCAGCGCGGTGTCGAATGCCGGTGTCGTACTTTATTTGGCAGTTTTCAATGCTCCTCTCGGCGACAAGGGCATATACGGACTTGCGGCGGCGTACCTTCTGTCATGGCTTATACAGCTTCTTACTCTAATCGTTCCGCTTTGGCGTAAGGGATTTTCATACAAGCTTATATTTGATTTTAAGAATCCTGCGCTGATACGTGCAATTAAGATGGCACCGCCCATTATGATTGGCTCATGGCTTGCTCCTGCCGGAACACTTCTGGGGCAATATTTTGCCGCGAATGTCACGGCGCAAGGTGTTCTGTCCGGTGCCACAACGGTTTTTGACTACGCGAACAATATTTACATCATAATTGCAGGTACGCTTACTTACAGCATTTGTAATTACACCTTTCCGAAAATTTCGCGCCTTTCGGCAAGCGGAGATATCGAGGAATTCGGTGAAACCGTGCGCAGCGGTCTTTCTTCTGCGCTCTTTATTACCGTACCGTTTATGGCGGCAGCAATGGTTCTCGCCGGAGAGGGAATATCAATTGTATACATGCGAGGCGAATTCACCTCGGAGGATGCGTTTTATACTGCACGTGCGCTGCGGTTTATTCTTCCGGCAATGCCGCTGTTCTGTGTGACCGAGCTGTTTTCGAGAGTCTTTTATGCCAAAAATATGCCGCGTGTACCGATGTATGCCGCTCTCGGCGGTATCGGGGCGAATCTTGCAGTAGGCGCTGTGCTTATGCACTTCAGACTGCTTGATATAGGTGCGGTCGGCGCGGCAAACGCGGCGGGACAAGCCGTGTCGGCAATTGTGCTTCTCATATTTGCCGCAAAGCGTATCCCGGGACTGCTTAATGCTAAACTTGCCATAACGGTTTTCAAAATAGTATGCGGCGGTGTGCTTGTGTTTTTTGCTTGCACGCTCATGGCAAATATTATCGGAAGTGAGCCGTATCTGTCATCCTTTGCGGTGAACGTAATTAATGCTGTGATAATCTTCATCCCATCGGCAGTTCTCTATCTTATATGGTCTCGGCTGACACGGGTGAGTTTTAATAATTAATTTGGGAGGTAATACGTTTGAATAATATCCGAAACGACCGAAAACGCTCCAAAGAGCAGGGGAATGTTTTCACCTCATCGGTGATAATATCTGCGCTCAGTCGGGCATCGGCGTGGGTTCTTCGCAAGCTTGAGGGTGGATTCTTCGGCGCCATATTCTCTGCTTACAAACGGGAAAATGATGCGCTTAATGACAGTGCGATTGCGACGCAGACCAAGCGGCTTGATTTGTCGGAACGAGTTTTCATGCCGACAAAGCGGACAATAGCGCGTGAGATTGAGACGAGCTCTGTGCTTGCATGGATTCGCGAGAGGCTTTGCCGAATGTTGGCATCCTCGATGAAGGCATACGGTATCTTCACATTTTCTTTCTCGCTTTACAGTGCGCTTATATATCTTTTCCGTGTGTTCTATTTCGATGCCGGGGATAAGGTTGAACCTACTATGATTTTATCATTGGTGCTGATGATTATAGCATCGGTAATGATGATATCCTCACGGCATACTCTCGCAAGTGCGCTCTTAACAAGCCCGTCAGCAAGCTTTTTTCTGTTCCGCGTGGTCGGAATAAGGCGCGAGACGATTGAAGGAATACGCGAACGGGAAGGACGCTTCAATATCGCATTCATTGCCGGTATTATCTTCGGTATAGCATCGTTTTTTGTTCATCCACTGATATTGCTTGCTTTGATGATTGGAGCCGTTGGTGCTTATTTAGTGCTTGTAAAGCCGGAGTTCGGAGTGCTTGCGATGTTCGCGGCGCTTCCGTTTGTACCCACGATGGCGCTTGTTGCTCTGGTGATTTATACCGCGATCTGCTTCTTTATCAAGGTGATGTGCGGCAAGCGTTCAATAAAGTTTGATCTTCTTGACGGAACTGTTCTGATGTTCTTTATTCTGATGGCATTCGGTGGAATAGTTGCGGTATCATCGGGAAGCATTAAGCCTGCGCTTGTATTTTGTGCGTTTATGGTCGGTTATTTCCTTGTTGTCAATCTTATACGCTCACGCGAGTGGGTGATGCGCTGTATTATCGGATTGATAGGCTCATGCACAGCAGTGTCGTTGTACGGACTTTTCCAGAATTTCTTCGGACTGTCTGATGCAACATGGCACGACACAACACTCTTTGAGGATATTGAAGGTCGTGTGGTTTCCACATTTGAAAACCCCAATGTGCTTGCCGAATATCTGATTATGATTATACCGCTGATAGTGGCGATGCTCATTATCACCAAAAATCCGCGTGCACGTCTTGCCTTGCTGTGCGCGGCGGCCGCATCGGGCGGATGCCTGATCTACACCTGGTCACGCGGTGCATGGCTCGGATTTATTATCGGAATCCTGATATTCTTCCTTATGTATCATCGTCATACGCTTACGGCGCTTCTTTTCGGACTCCTCGGAGTACCGTTCCTGCCGTTCATCCTGCCTGACAGTATAATACAAAGATTTACAAGTATCGGTGATCTTCGTGACACATCAACCGCTTACCGAGTTAATATTTGGCGCGGTGTAATTGATATGCTCGGAGATTATTGGAAAACCGGAATCGGTATAGGCGAGGCATCATTCAAGCCGCTGTATCGGCTCTACGCCTTGGCGGGAATTGAAACTGCGCCTCATTCCCACAATTTGTATCTGCAAATTGCTGTGGAGCTTGGCATAACAGGTCTTGTTATATTTGTTATCATGCTGTTTGTATGGGCGCAGAGCTGTTTTACACTTCATAAGAATGAGTCACGCCCCGAAAAGTTTTTGTCGGCGGCTGTATTCTGCGGTATACTTGCAGTGCTTGCGCAGGGTATGACCGATTATATCTGGTATAACTACCGTGTGTTCTTTGCTTTCTGGCTGATATTCGGACTCGGTGTTGCAATACGAAAAACGCTTGATTCCACAGCACAGACGGACATCTTTTAAGGAGGTTTTTAAAATGGAAACAAAGGCAGTGAAAAAGCATAAATTCAACGCAATCGACGCTGTTATACTGATAGTTATAGCAGCAGTGATCGGGGCGGCGGTATTCTTCTTTGCAACAGGAGAATTCGGTGGTGCGAACGAGACTGTAATGCTCGAATACGTCGTAGAGGTTCGTTCTATCCGTGATGACTATGTCGATAATTTCGCTATAGGCGAAGAGATCATAGATTCTGTTGCAAGATTCAATCTCGGTGAAATAGTAGCCATTGATGTGACGCCTACTACATTTAACGGTAACGATCTTACAACGGGAACACTTAAGGTATACGAGTATCCTGAACATTCGGATGTGATTCTGACCGTGGTTGCAGAGGCGAGAGTTGGAGAAAACGGCCGCTATATTGTTGGCGACGGGTTCGATCTTTCGGTTGGTACGGCAGTCTATATGAGACTTCCTAACTACACCGGTGTCGGATACTGCACACATTTCAGAGAAATGGAGGATATCGCGAGATGAACGAGAACAACACCAAAACCGTCAAGTCAAAGAAATTCAAGCCTAATATAATAGATTTTCTTATTGTAGTCGTAGTGCTCGGAGCAATTGTCGGAATCATACTTCGTGCGGGTATAATCGAAAAAGCGGCAATTAACAGCAGTCTTGAAACGGTGCAGATATCCTTTTTGATTCAAGATATAAATGAGGAATCTGAAAATTACTTCAACAAAGGCGACAAATTCTACAGCAGAACGCATAGTTGCGATCTCGGAAAACTCGAAACGGTAATTCCGAGACCTGCAGAGGCGTTTATAGTTGATGAATACGGCATGCCCATAAAGACCGAATCTAACAATCATCGCATTGATATAATCGGTACGGTAATAGGCGAGGGCGTTTTCACTGATGAAGGATTT
>JAFQVU010000154.1 GCA_017407885.1 Clostridia bacterium | reverse complement strand
GAATCACGGCGCGATGGTGATAGATGCAGTCTATAATCCGCTTGAAACAGCGCTTCTTAAAAAGGCGAGAGAACGCGGACTTACGGCAATGAGCGGTCTGTGGATGCTGGTCTATCAGGGCGCGGTTGCTTTTGAAAAATGGTCGGGCGTGCTTCCAGATGAGGATGCGTGCCAAAAAGCATTCGATATTATAAAATGAAGTAGAAAGTTTGAAAATGAATTTTCAAACTGCCTTTTGTGGCTTTACTTTAGTCTTCGACTAAAGTTTTGCCGCGCAAACCACGCCCCAAGAAGGCGGGAAAGGAAGCTTTTGCTGACGCAAAAGCAATGATTATAAATTATGTCAAATGCAAAATTCGGTGTTGCCGGAAGCTCGGACAGCTTTTTCGAGGATGGCAAAAGCATACGCATGAAGCGCCTGCATGGCTTGCCGCGCGCGGTATCGATGCATATGAATATCAGTGCGGACACGGTATTACAGCAGGTGAAGCATCGCTTCGCAAGGTAGCTGAAGAGGCTCAAAAGCACGGTATACTCATGTCTCTCCATGCTCCTTATTTTATCTCACTTTCGAGTGTTGAACTTGAGAAACGCCTTAACAGTATCGGATATATCAAAAAAAGCCTATGGGCTGCGGAATGTCTCGGTGCTGACACCGTGGTCGTACACACCGGAAGCGCAGGTAAGATAAGCCGTGCCGAGGCGATGGACTACGCCGCGGATACACTTTACAAGCTGCTTGAGGATATCGGAGATGTGGGTATTCGCATAGGACTTGAAACCATGGGTAAATTAAACCAGCTTGGTACGCTTGACGAGGTGCTGACACTTTGCGCTATCGATAAGCGCCTTTACCCCGTGGTGGATTTCGGTCATCTTAATTGCCGCGGACGTTCCCTCAGCGGTGTTTTCGACACTGTCGATGAAACGCCGACCGGCGGAGTTTTTGTCAGCGTTGACGATTACCGTGCTGTATTTGACAAGGTCGGCGAGCGGCTTGGTGATGAATATGCAAAGACGATACACTGTCACTTCTCCAAAATTGAGTACACAAAGCAGGGCGAAAAGCGTCACGTACGCTTTATGGACGTGGGCTTTGAGCCGCCGTTTGAGCCGCTGATGGAAGCAATAATCAAAGAAAATGTTTCGCCGCGTATAATCAGCGAATCAGCAGGTACGCAGACCGAGGATGCGGCGGCGATGAAGAAATATTACCTTGAAAGGATGTCAGAGCAATGAAAATTCTTATAATAAACGGTCCGAATCTCAATCTGACCGGTGAGCGTGAATTGGGACACTATGGAGCAGATACTCTCGATACAATTAATTCCAAAATCGAAAAAGCCGCAGGAGAACTTGGAGTCACAGTTGAATTTTTCCAATCGAATCACGAGGGAGCAATAATTGACCGTCTTCATGAGTCACGTGCGGCGGTAAACGGCGGCATTGATGCCGTGATACTTAACGCAGGGGCGTATACACATTATTCCTACGCCATCCGCGATGCTATTTCGGCGATAAAGCTGCCGGTGGTTGAGGTGCATATGTCAAACATCCACGCACGTGAGAGTTTCCGCCATGAATCTGTGATTACGCCGGTTTGCGCAGGACAAATCTGCGGATTTGGCTGGTATAGCTACATTCTCGGACTTCATGCGGCAATAAATGCGGTAAATACAAAAAAGTGAGTACAAAATATATTTTTCTTGATATTGACGGAACACTTGTCGATTTTAATTGTGCAATGCCGAAGTCGTGCGAGACGGCACTTCTTGCGGCACAGAAAAATGGACATAAGCTGATACTTTCAACAGGACGGTTTTTGGGACAGATATATCCGTGGCTTCTTGAAAAAGTGCCGTTTGACGGGATAATTTCATCGTCCGGCGCGGTCGTTCATTACGGCGGTAAGAAGATATATTCAAAATTCTTCACCCGTGACGATCTTGCATATCTTAGTGACTGTTTTGCGCATGCAGGAGCGTATTCATGCCGTCAGCTTGGTACACACCTTGTTTCAACCAAGCGTGATCTTGCCGGCATATATGACATTTT
>JAFQVU010000153.1 GCA_017407885.1 Clostridia bacterium | reverse complement strand
TATATCATCCGAGAGGTACAGAAGGTATACTGTCTCCAGAGCGTTGATATCAGCGATAAGCATATCGAGGTCATAGCACGTCAGATGACACGTAAGGCAAGAATTGAGGATGCAGGCGACACCAACCTTCTCACAGGCGCTCTCGTTGACGTTGCTGAGATAGCGACAGCAAACGAAGAGATCGATGCAAGAATTGCCGCAGGTGAGACTACACTTCGTCTCGCAGTTGGCTCGCCCGTGCTTCTTGGTATTACCAAGGCGGCACTGCTTACAGATTCGTTCCTGTCTGCGGCATCCTTCCAGGAGACCACCAAGGTACTCACCGAGGCGGCTATCAAGGGTAAGGTCGACAATCTGCTCGGACTTAAGGAAAATGTTATTATCGGTAAGCTTATTCCTGCCGGAACAGGCATGGAATGTTACCGCAGTATTGAGGTCGACAAGGCGGAAGAAGCGTCTATCATCGGCGCTGATACTGTCGCAGGTTGAATTTAATAAAAACAGCTGCACGTTTAAGCGTGCAGCTGTTTTGTTACATAAAAAGAAGTCCGCCTTGCAGCGGACTTCTTTTTATGCTTTTTTGCCAACGGCTTCGCCGCTGTATTCTTCGAGGAAGTCCTCGGCTACCTTTTTAATGGTCAGGTTGACACTGTCACCGTCGAAGGCAAATTTAGCAACAAAATTGCCGAAATATTCGTCAATTATCTGTACGCGGAGAACGAGGGTGTTTATCGTTTCCCATGCATGAGAAGCGGCACACTTGTATGTATGTCCCGGTTCGCTGACGCTTCCTACATCCTTTGAATATCCGGTCTGCGGGAAGGTGCAGTATGCGTTTCCGTAACCGCGTCTGCCGAAAGTAATCTGCTTATGTCCCTGAGCGTTGGTGTAGTCGAAGCAACCGCCCTTTGTATCAAATGTGAACTTGAAGCGTGTAATTCCCATCGGATTTTCGTCAAGTGTGTATTCAACACTGTTTATCTCCGCTTCGGTACGCGATATCGGATCGCCTACTGCTTCAGCCAGACGGAGAGTTTTTGCGTATGTCTGAAGCTCATCGTATGCACCCGATTCGGGAAGCGGATCCCCACAGTTTGCCACAATGAGCCGATAAAAGGCGCTTGCATAAATATCATCCGGATGTCCTTCTCCCGGGTGATTCTGTGTATCTGCATTTACAACGAGAATCAGGTCTGTATCAAAATCGCAGATGGCGATGTTTGATCCGAGTCCGCGGAATGCAAATCCGTTGCCATGTGAGCGCCAGAATTGATATCCGTAGCCTTGAGTTCTGATACTAGTTATATCGCCTTCTGCACTTTCTGTAAGATTAGCGGTAGCGGCACGTGCATAGTCCTCATTGAGCAGCTGCTCGCCTTCCCAACTTCCTCCGTTCATAATGAAGCGAGCTGCAGCGAGAAAATCGCGCGCTGTACAAAGAATAGCGGAATCGCCCCACGAATGTCCGCCCGGACATTTAAGGCACTTGGCTTCCTTGGAGAATCCGATGCGGTCAAGGAACTTTTCACGCATATATTCCATGAAATCCTTGCCGGTAACGCGCTCAACCAGAGCGCAGAGAATAAACGAACCATTGCTGTCATATTCCCATGCGGTATCGGGACGGCGTGTATCGACTCTGTTCTTGAAATAGTGAGCCACGCGGTCATCAACTCGCGCATCAAACCAGTTAGACGGTCTGCCTGCGGTTCTCATCATGAGCAGATTGCGTATGGTGAGATCAAGGATGTCCGGATTTGTAACACCCTCGCTTTCCTTTGGAAAGTACTTGCAGAGCTTGTCGTTAATATTGAGAAGTCCATCCTGCTCCGCAAATCCGACAGCTATTGAAGTAAAGCTCTTGGTGGATGAATATATACGGTGACAGAAATCCTTGTGGAAAGGAGCTATATAGTGCTCGAAAAGTATTTTGCCGCCGCGAGCGATAATAATGGAGTGAGTCGCAAGGTCATGCTTCTCGAGCGTTTCCATAAATGCACGGATATGCGCGCTGTCAATTCCTGCGCGCTCGGGAGTTGTCATTATAAACATAAATGTATTCCTCCGAAAATTTACTGATTTGATTATACCGCACGGTTTATTGTTTGTCAAGGGAACACTTATCAAATGGGCGAATATATTAATATTTATGAAATTTGGGCGAATTTCATATTATTAATATCGCTGCAATTGCAAAAAGATGACTGCCGATTCCGGCAGTCATCAAGCATTTTATTTGTTTTGTTCGACTTCGCGCCGCGACGGGAGTAATATTTTCACAAGTCCCGTCAGCCAAATGACTGCGGCATACACAAGCGCGCATACGGCAAGCGGAAGAATGAATCCAAACCTTCCTTCGATAGGGTCGAATCCCGTGGCACTGAATATCCACCATGCACCAACCGCGCATATGCCGGCACAGAGTATCTTAAAAAGATTCCGTCCGAGCGCCGCAGTGATGTAATTTCCCGTCACACGTGTCATGGCGGCGGCGATAACTACTGCGTATACAGTGAAAAGTACGGTGGTTGAAATCGCGATTGCTACCACGCCGTATTTTCCTGCGACAAGATTGATGAGCGGTTTTGCGATTATGATAGATATGCTTCCGATTACCGGTGCAGCGTAACGCGAATCGAGGTAGAGAAGCTTGTTGAACAGCTCCTGGCATATATATCCGAATATACCGAACGTATAGACAGTGAAGAGAATAGCGGTTTCATTCGTAAGCTGGCTTGTGAATTCACCGCGTTCATACAGGAGCGATATGATATCACCGCCGAAAATGAGGGCGGCGAGTATAAACGGTACGATTATAGCAAAGAGGAGAGAGATAAGCTGTACGGTGGTCTTTTTGATTGCGTCTCTGTCGCCTTTTTCATAATTCTTGCTTATTGAGGGGAAACTGACATTGCTCATTGCAACGACGAAAATGCTTGCTATAGTTGAAAATAGGCTGGACGCATAATTTATGGTCGTTGCGGCGCCGACATCGTGACTGACCGCCGCCTTGTCAAAGACGAAGCACATATGGAACATCATGCTGGAGATGAATATATACAGTACCTCAAGACGGCGTTCCTTTGAAATAGGTGCCGCTATCGCCTCGCCTCTATAGAAGAAACGGAATCCTTCGCGGTAAAACGCCGGGAGCAGTATCAGCGCATGCAGGAACCATCCAAATGTGGTAATTGCGCTTATTGTAAATATATCGACATCTCGGAAGAGGAGCACTGCGATAATTATGATGTTGTAAGGCAGACTCATTATCGAGGTTATGAAGAATTTTTTGCAGTTCTGAAGTATGCCGGCGATGATGTACGCAACGATTATGAAAAGCCCGCTCGGAAGCATTATACGCATCATTTGACGTGCGGCGGGCACAAAAGCATCGCCAAGACCGGGCAGAAGCATTTTCACTATAATATCTGTGCCGATGTACATAAGTACGGTAAGCGCGATAATTATAAGGGATATTCTGCCG
>JAFQVU010000152.1 GCA_017407885.1 Clostridia bacterium | reverse complement strand
CTAAAAACCGCTTCCTGATTGGAAGCGGCAGTTATTTACATATTCAGAAATTCGGCGTATATTCCCGCTCCACCTGCTCCACATTCGGGCGGTAAAGCCTGAACTTGCGCACGCGGATCTGCGAGCAGTACGTCCCCAGTCCCACGCGCGCGCAGTCCGGCGCGGTGATGGGGTCCGGGTCGGAGAGCGTGACAATCAGCTGCCCGTCCACCGCACGAAAGCAGGTCGAGCCGACGATGCCCGTCTGGATATGGTACTCGCGCCCCGCCTCGGCATGAAAGCCGCACAGCGCCTGCAGGCGAAGATCCGGATACTTTTCCAGCCCCGCATGCCCGTTCCACCAGCCGTTGAGACCGCCGATGTAGCCGATGCTCGCGTCGTTCTTTTCGTAGTCCCAGCCGTCGGCGCGGAAGGTAAAGTTGAGGTCGTTATCGCAGG
Source organism: Clostridia bacterium (assembly GCA_017407885.1). The sequence goes on along the minus strand of JAFQVU010000152.1, from coordinate 1,758 downwards.
GCGCGATCATCTCGCCGTAATAATCGAGCATGACGTCCCCGGGATACTGGCGCAGCGAATAGATCAGCCCGCCGCCGTTTCCGCGGAAGCAGCCGGTCAGAATGCCGTCCTCCGCCTTCCACTCCCCGCCGGAAATCTCCCAGCGGTCGTCGAGCGGACCCGTGGGGAAGTCGTCCGCAAAGAGGAGTTCGCCGGGCGTGATGTTGTATTTCAGAAAAGAAATCATGGGGTGGCTCCTTTCGGATACAGCTTTACAAAGTCAATTCGCGAAATGGCCGCGTATTTCCTTTGAGCCTAAGCGAGGTTTCTAAGGATGCCACGTTGACGATGTAGAGACAGGTGCAAAACGCGCTCCGATTTCCCCGCAAAGGGAAAGTGAAGCGCGTTTCTATCTTTAATGGTCCAGTTGACAAAGATTTTTTACCATTAAGCATCCGCCTTACTCAGCCAGAATACGATAAGCCTTGCTCAGCACTGAATCAACAAGCTGAGAAAACACTGGATGAATATACCGGCGATACAGGATTGCTAATCCAGTTGTCAGCACAAGACAAACGGCAAACTCACGCTTTGGATATCCGTACAACACCGGATAGAAGCGCTGAATCAACCTGAACATGACCTGATGAATAATAAAGATTTCCAGCTGATATGCCGCAAAAAACTGTATGGGCTTTATTGCAAGCATCCTCGAAAGCAATCCTCTATCCAACGCAAACACGAAAATCAACAGACAGAACGGCAACAGGAACATCGCTCTTAACCATTCATGCTGATTAACAATCATCAAAAAAACGGTAAGAGCCAGTGCAACTGCTTCAAGTCCCGTACAAAGCAAGACGCTAAGCTGCTTCTTTCGCTCAACAAATATGGACAAATATAGAGCTGCACAGGACATCCCCATTATAAACTCCAGCAAACGAATCATCGGGAATACGTGAATGCTAACATCCCAATAGACCCCCGGCTTAACAGTCTGAACCCATTCCATCATATACCGCATAACAAACGAAAAAGCAAATACGAAAACTCCCTTTTTCGGTTCGCGCAGAATACGAGCAACAAATGGGGCAATGGCATAGCAAAATACAATAGCTGAGCAAAACCAAGAAACGCCATTGAATGAATGATATACTGCCGCCTTGTTGATAAAAGCATGCGTCAATGAAAGATTGAGCGCAGCCATGAGAATGCCATCCCTGCAAAGCCACTGGTCAGGCTTGATATACAGCAGCGTCAGAAGCAGGCAAAGGAAGTGAATCGGCCATATGGACGCAACCTTGCGCTTCACATAATTATATACGCCCGGTACAGTACAGGGAATTGGACGTTCTTGATGAACATAGTAAAACAGAAAACCTGCCGCGACAAAGAAAAACTCGCATGCTCGCGCGCCCAGATCAACTGGCGGCTTCTTCATTTCGCTATGCCAGTAAAAAATAAGGAACATCGCAATGACCTTTAATCCAGAAAGCGACATAATTCTTTCCCGAGAGTTTTCCGTTTTATTCACGCTGGTAAGCAATACAATCAACTCCATTACCGCTCATGATGAGCGCCATAATTATGTGTGTCTGCCTTTCGGACGATGGATATATAGCGCAGCAGCAACAGTCAGAAACATGCACGTCGCAAGGGAAAACAAGCATCCAAGGGTATAAGAGGTGTCGAATTTATTAAACTTAGAATAAATGGGAATAATCAATGAGTGAATCAGATAACACTCAAATGTAACATCGCCCAGATGCACAAGGGCTT
>JAFQVU010000151.1 GCA_017407885.1 Clostridia bacterium | reverse complement strand
TGGCGTCAAGTGTCGGGATAACTTCGGGCATAAAAAGACCGCCGTCCGAGGCAAGTCCCTGCTTGATGGCTCCTGCGGCAGAAACGCAGTCCTTGCCGCCTCTCGTTGTAATATAATTCATCGGAACCTCCGTAAAATTTATAATTCCGCCCTACGGCGTTTTTATCAATACTTATACATTATATATTATACCACAAAAAAATCATTTTAGCCATAGGGAAATGAAATTTCGGGCGTTTGCATAAAATATCTTTTTAATTAATTCTTCCGTATAGTTAATTCGTCCGAGAGCATCGGCGATTTTATATAGGTCGGACACGCCGCAGATCCCATCGGGCAAAGTTTCAACCCCATCAAGGTCGCATCCGAGGCATACGGTATTCTCGCCGCCGATCGATACATAATGCTCGATATGGCGGATTATGTCATAAACGGTACACTCTTCACTGTGCGTAAGATGCATAGGCGCAAGGCTTATGCCAACGATACCGCCAAGCTTTGAGATTCGGCAAAAACGCTCATCGGTAAGGTTTCGGCTGTGCTCGCATACGGCACGTGAATTCGAGTGAGTTGCAATACATACGTGGTCTAATTCCTCGCAGAGCGCAATAACCTCGTCGCACATTTTGTCAGATGCATGCGACAGATCGGGGATTATACCAAGCGAAAAACAGTGTTTAACGACAGACACGCCGAATTCGGTAAGTCCCTCATCAGTACCGTTGACTCCGCCTATTTTGCAAGGATCGTTCCACACCAGAGTGAGGAAGCGCACACCAGCGCGATACAATTCATCAAGTCGAGAAAGATCATTGCCAATAAGCTTACCGCCCTCGACAGCCAAAAACACCGCGTTAACTCCGTCCGAATGCGCCTTTGACAGCTCATCCGCATTTCTGCACAAATGTATCGACATGCCCTGCTCATTTGCAAGCGCAAGCTCGCGCGTGAGCTTGTCACGTGCAGAGAAAAAACGGCTGTACGCGGTGTCCTCGTCGATTTTTCGGTCACTCCACATTGCAAGTATCTGGCAAAACGGGGTATATTCAGACAATCGCGTGAAGTCGAGATGAAGATCGTTTTTTATAAGGCTTACATTTTGTTTGTGGGACTCATAGAGGGTATCGCAGTGAAGATCAAATAAAGGAATAGCTTGCATATTTGTTCCTTTCATCAGAGCAGATCACTTATGCACCGCGTTCCTAATATGATTTATCCGTGTAGGTATAAGTCTTGCGATGTCGATGGGCGTCTGCTCGGTTATAGGCGGAAGATAGACCTCGATAACATCAATGCGCGGCGCTTTACCGGGCTTTTCACGGCGAAGATATTCCTCTGCCGCGCGAAGAAGCTTTTGCTTCTTTTGATAATCAACAGCCATCGCCGGTCTGCCGTAACGGATGTTGCTTTTTGTCTGTGCACGTGTCTTAACTTCCACAAAAACAATATATTTACCGTCCTCGGCAATTATGTCGAACTCGTCATGCGACACATGCAGATTACGCGCCCTTACAGTATAGCCGCACGAAACAAGATATTCGGCTGCAAGCTCTTCTCCGCGTGCACCGACAGCGTTCTTATAGCTCATTTTGTATCGAGATTTTTGAGGAAGCTTCTGCGGTAGATCGACGGAATTTCACCGTGCTCCGATATGTACGCTTTGAGCGCCTCATAGTGTGCCTTGGTCGGATATCCCTTATGCTTTGCAAGCATAAGCGTGGGATATTCGGCATCGAGCGTGTAAAACTGACGGTCACGTGTCACCTTGGCAAGTATTGATGCCGCCGCGATGGACGGAGATTTTGCATCTCCACCGACGATAGTAACTGTGTCCATTGTGAAATCCCTCGCCACATTTCCGTCAACGAGTGTAAGGTCGGGCGCAGGGGACAATTTTGCCACAGCGCGGCGCATTGCAAGCTGTGAAGCGTTAAGGATATTGTATTCGTCAATCTCGGCGGGAGTTGCCTCGGCGACCGCCCAGGAAATTGCACAAGCCGTGATAAGCTCATACAGCTTTTCACGGCGTTTTTCTGTGAGTTTTTTGGAATCGTTAAGATACGGAAGCTCGATGCCGTTGGGCAAGATACAGGCTCCCGCGACAACATTTCCGCAAAGCGGTCCGCGGCCGGCTTCGTCGGTTCCGCAGATTATTTTATACCCTTTTGAAAGATACTCGTTTTCAATGGTAAAATCCAATGCACTCATCCTTTCGGGTTATGATTTGCCCTGTCAAAACGGCGGAAGCTCAAGGGTGATACGTCCGATTTTTGCGCCGCGGAATTCGTCAAGAAGCATCGCCGCTGTGCGCTCGTAATTGATCTCTCCGCCCGAAATAAGAAATCCGCGCTTTTTGCCGATCACCTCGAACAGTTCCCAATTCGCAAGCTCCTCATATTGCGCCATATCGCCGAGCTTGTAGCGTGCCGAAAGCTTATCGGGGGCATACTGTCTGAGTCTGCCGACGAGCAGTATCGCAATTTCTTCAGTGTCAAGGATATCGTCCTTTATCGCACCCGTGATAGCAAGATTTTCGCCGACTGTTCTGTCCTCGAATTTAGGCCAGAGAACTCCCGGCATATCAAGAAGATCTATACCGATAGTCGTCGGGATCCACTGCTTTGTACGGGTAACGCCGGGGCGATCCTCGACCTTCGCCTTGCCCGAGCCTGCGAGCTTATTTATAAGCGAGGATTTACCGACATTCGGAATACCGACCATCATTGCCTTAAGGCGGCGTCCGGTCATGCCCTTCGACTCGTAACGGTCAAGCTTTTCTTCAAGTATGCGCTTCACCGCAGGAGCGATAGCATTAAGATTTTCACCGCCGTGGCAGTCGTAGAAGATAGCTTCTCTGCCCTGCGATTTGTAGTAATCGCGCCACTGCTTGCTCGCCTCGGGATCAGCAAGTCCCGACTTGCTGAAGACGGTAAGACGCGGTTTATTGGCGCAGAGCTTTTCAAGATCGGGGTTTTTCGAGCTTTGGGGAATACGTGCATCGAGTATTTCGATGACGATATCAACAAGCGGCAGACATTCGGTAATAAGCCGCTTGGTTTTCGCCATATGCCCGGGAAACCACTGTATTACATCGGATGGCATAATGTGCCTCCTTTTTTATTTTAATTAACGTTCAGAGTAGTAAACTACGCCAGAAATTCAATCAACAGCGCCGAATCTCGAAATCGGCGTGATACGGAAAAGCACGCGTCCGAAGACAAAGCGCGTATCAACGCATCCTATCTGACTTCCGCGGCTGTCGTTGGAGTGGTTGCGATTGTCACCCATAACAAAAATCTGCCCCTCGGGTACGGTTATAGGAAATTTCACATCGTAACTGCGCATAGCTACGCCTGCAAGATAATTTATATACGGCTCATCAAGCTCCTTGCCGTCAACGGTGACAGTCCATGTAGCGAAATCGATATCGACCTCTTGTCCCGCTGTAGCAATAACACGCTTGACTATACCGCCCGGGATTCCGCTGTCCGGCGACTGAAATACCACGATATCACCGCGCCTCGGTGTATAAAACAGATTGCTGACCGCAAGTGTTTCGCCGTCTGCGAGGGTATCGTTCATCGAAGGTCCGTCAACGTATGCAATGCGGATGAAGAATGTAAATATAAGAAGTATCACCGATATAGTAATGACAAATATCTCAACCCAGTCATAAAGCTCGCGTACAAGCCTCATTGATCCGCGTGGATTTTCTGTACCGTTCTCTGGGGTGAGTTCAGTTTCATTCGGAGCAGTATTCATGATAATGTCTCCTTTCGTGTCTTTGTTTTAAATTACTTTTCTATCATATATGAGAGCAGATCATAACCGTGCTCAAGATAGAAATTCTTTGCTTCGCAGGTGTCTTCGGTGAATGTATCGACGCCGTCCTTTGTTTCCTTCGAGGAATATATCATAAACGGCACCGGCTCCATCGAATGTGTGCGCAGAACAAGTGGGGTGGGATGGTCCGGAAGAACCATTATCTTAAAGTCCTCGCCGGTCGATACGAGATAATCATATACGGGACGCAGAATCAGCTCGTCAATTTTTTCAATCGAGAGTATTTTATTCTCAAGCTCAGCTCTGTGTCCGCACTCATCCGGCGCCTCAACGTGGATATAAACGAAATTCTTTTCGTTTTCAAACGCTTCAATTGCCGCATCTGCCTTACCGGAGAAGTTGGTGTGTACGTTGCCGGTTGCGCCCTCAACATCAATGGACTGCAGACCTGCGCACAGACCGATGCCCTTAATCAGGTCAACTGCGGATATAACCGCTCCGCGAAGTCCCCATTTCTCGTAAAAGTTCGGGAGAGCGGGCTTCTTGCCGGGGCTCCAAAGCCAGATTGAGTTAGCGGGACGCAGACCGCGTGCACGGCGCGCTTCGTTTATCGGATGGTGGTTGAGTATATCGTAGCTTGCACGCATAAGCTCGTAAAACGGCTTGCCTGCCTCGCCCTTCGGAAGATGCTCGGTTATCTTCTGACCGAGTATGTCGTGCGGACGCATGAAATTATATTCGCTCGGAGTATTGTTCCATATCATGCAGTGGCGGTAGCTGACACCCGTGTAGAAATGACGAAAGTCTGTACCGAAATGCTCTTCCATCGCACGCATAAGCTCACTTGCCTCGGCAGTTGTAATCTCGTCAGCCGAGTGATCGAGCATTATTTTGTCGTCGTAGTTTTCCTCTTCCTCGCTTATCGTTACAACATTGCAGCGATATGCGGTATCCTCGGGACGCATGGTGAGTCCCATTGACACGGCTTCAAGAGGGGAACGTCCCTTTGAATAAATCTTGGGGTCATATGAAAGCACCGCGATGTTAGCGGTATCGGATTCAGGAACCATTCCTTCGGGAACATTGGACACCGTTCCGCAGAGTGATTTTTTCGCAAGCTCGTCCATCATCGGCTTGTTTGCCACCGCCATGGGGGTTTTATTGCCTATTGATTCAATTTTATAGTCTGCCATTCCGTCGCAGAGTAAAACAAGATATTTCATAAAAAATGTCCTCATAATCAAAATCAGTTATCGAAAATTATGCAAAAACATAATTACTCATTATATATTATACCATAGTTTCGCGGATTCTACAAGTACGAATACGGAGAAATTTCCTCAAAAAAACATGCTCGGGATGTTGATTTTCCCGAGCAAATTACAAAAATTTGAGTTTTTAATTATTTTTGCGGAGTCGTTTAAAAAAAGCCTGCAATAACCCGATTGCCTCATGTTCAAGCACGCCGAATACAACTTCGGGTTTGTGATTGAGCGGATAAAAGTTAAGATTGATAAGACTTCCGAGCGCCCCTGCCTTCGCATCCTTTGCACCGATAATCACACGCTTTATCCGAGAATTCACAATCGCACCCGCGCACATCGGGCAGGGTTCAAGCGTAACATACAAGTCGCACTTGTGAAGCCGCCAGCCGCCGAGCTTTTTGCATGCCGCATCAATGGCAAGCAGTTCCGCATGAGCGGTGGCGTTTTTGTCAATCTCTCGCCGATTGTATGCCTCGGCGATTATCTCGCCGTCCATTACCACTACCGCGCCAACCGGCACTTCTCCGAGTGATGCCGCCTCATTTGCAAGCTCGATGGCGCGGCGCATAAATTTTTCATCACGCTCATTCATCTTCGCTCACCTCCGTTTGCTTCGGAGATACCAGCCATGCATTTGGAAGCCGTCTTCCGTAGGTTGGATTAAGAGAGCTGTTTTTGTTTATGACCTCTCCGTTGTATGCGAGCACAGTGCTCGAACCCCCGTCACAGCATGCGGCGTTTATAACTTCATATTTTTCAAGTATATCTATCATCTCTCCCATAGTACATCCGATACTCCATGTCGGCTGACGTCCGTCGATCACGATAAACACAACAACGCCGTCCTCGCGCTGACCGATCGCAGTGCGCGGCTGTACACCGTATCCGCCCGAGCCTTCGATCTGTGCAACTCCGTCCGCTATAAGCACGGGACCAAACTGTATTCCGGCGCGGATATCGTAATTCTGCCAATCGCGGACATTGCCCACCACAAGTCTGTCATCCGAGGTCATAAGCACCGCGCCGTAATAGCTTACAGCACTGCCCCAGTATTCGCCGTCCGAATAGGATAGACCGATTATATCGCCTCCGTGTCCGCAGTCATTAGGATCAGAAAAACCGCTTGCATTTATGCCCGCGATAGCGCCGTGATGCGCCATCATCGCCTTGATGCGCAGTCCTTCAACATGCTTATACGGTGTCGTACCGAGATATACGCGTGACGGATCATCAATAAGCATCACAAGACCGCGAAAAGTATTTCCGGTGACCTCCGACACAACAAGCCCTTGTTCAATATCGTTTATAAGCACTGTATATCCGGCATAGTCTGTGTCTCCTACATTCAAAGAGCGCTGACCAAGAATATCATCCGGGCGTTTTTGGGCGCCACTATCCGAATCGTCAAGATAATCTTCGCCGCCGATTACATCGGATGTGTCCGTACGCAGGCTCATAACATCGTCAATAATATACTTTGGGATGAACGTAGTCGCAAGCCACTGATGGTCAGCGGTTGTCATGGCGGTCTCTATGTAAATCGTTCTCCAATATTTTATAAACGGTATTCTTGAAAAGACAAAAAGAAAATACATCACAGCAATAAGAACAACAGAAACCAGCGGTATTAATACGCGCTTTTTGAGAAGAATAGATTGTATGCCGCATCTGCGTACCGGCATCTTTTCTTTAGACATAATCTCCCTCCTTAGGGAATCGCTTTGTATACACTTTGACGTATAAAATCCGGATTTGTTCCGGAAATAATTCACAAATACAGTTATCTTATATTATAAATTATCCCCTGAAAATTGGTGTTAATAATATGTAAACTTTTGGATGTTTATCTGTTTAAAAGAAAAACTTCTTTTTAACATCGCGCGGTGAATAAACCGCCACACAGAACAAATATTGTTACTCATAAATGTGACCTGGGTGCGCAAATTAGATTCGCGGCGTTTTTTGCCGCTTACAATTTTAGTATTCGGAGCATGAAGAATGAGAGCGAAAAAATTTAAGAATATATCCTCGGCGGTGCTATCGCTTTTATGTGCCGCCGCGGTTTTTGTAGGGATTTGTGATGCATCGATCCCTGACCGCATAGTGACACGCGCCGAAGAAAGCGAAATACTGACAAATCTTTTCGGTGGAGACGCAGTACTAACATCCACAGAAGCACACAACGGAAAAGTTTTCCGCCAAAATTGCGATGTTAAGTTGTTTAACAGCATCCCTCTAAAAACAGTCGATGTATCTGTTGTTGCCGATACAAAGCTTATACCGGGCGGTGTACCTTTTGGTGTAAAGCTGTATTCGCAGGGCGTGCTTGTGGTTGGCATAGGTGATGTCGCCTGCGGCGGCAAGAGCGTCAGTCCGGCACGCGAAGCGGGATTCATGGAAAAAGATATAATACGTGAGGTCAACGGCAAAAAGGTGAGCGAAGCTGCAGAGGTATCTGAGCTTGTGAGTGCGAGCGAAGGCAAGCCCATCGAGTTTACGGTTTACCGAAGCGACGGAGAGCTTACTATATCGGTAACCCCGGTTATATCGGAAGAGGACGGCAAATACAAGACCGGCTTATGGATCAGGGACAGTACTGCCGGCATCGGGACTGTAACGTATATTGATCCCGAAATAGGCAGTTTTGCCGGGCTCGGTCACGGAATATGCGACCCCGACACGGGCGAGCTTACACCGCTTACAAGGGGAACGGTAGTCAACGTGGCGATAAGCGGTGTTGTCAAAGGACAAGCAGGTATGCCGGGCGAGCTAAAAGGCTATTTCAGCTCGGGCAAGATCGGTACACTGCTTGGCAATAACGAATGCGGTGTCTACGGCATATTTTCAGAATATCCGTGCGGAATCGAAAATGAAGCTTTACAAGCCGCCCTGTCAAGTGAGATACACGAAGGCGAGGCTGAGCTTTGGTGTACCACTGACGGAAACGGGATAGGAAAATATTCGGTTAAAATATCAAATATCGACCACTCCGGCAGACAAATTAAAAATTTTGTTGTTACAGTCACCGACCCCGCTCTGCTTGATCGTACCGGCGGTATTGTTCAGGGAATGAGCGGTTCACCGCTTATACAGGACGGCAAACTCATCGGTGCGGTAACACATGTGTGTGTCAATCTATGATACCTACAGCTATGTAGGTAACCTGATGATACCTACATAGCCTTAAATTTTAGGAAGCCGAGGATAGAGGTCAATTTCTATCTGCCCGTTGGCTTCCTTTTTGTATTCAATCTTCTTTAGGATTTCTTTGAGTAATGCGTTCCGTTCTTCGTTAGTCATTTCATCATAGCTGGCTAACAGAGTTTCGGT
>JAFQVU010000150.1 GCA_017407885.1 Clostridia bacterium | reverse complement strand
GATGTAATGTAATTATATTGCTAACTTTACAATATTTAATGAGCAAAATAACCGAAACTATAAAAGAATCCTTTCAACTAAAGTTTTTGCGGAGCTTTTTTCAAAAAGCGACCGCATCCCCCCGCGGCGCATGAACAATCCCGAACTCGCTAAATCCAGAAAGTTTTCTTAATTCACCGCCCCCCAAAGAGCGTTCTTTACACCAACGCCCCATTAACCATTTCCGCACGCATCCGATCGCGCTCACTCTCCCCGAGCACACGTCCTGCGGTAGCATTCATCATGGCAGGCATGACCCGGATCATAAGTTCCCCGAGCTTCTCATAGGTAACGTCGGAGATAAACCCGAGCGCGATACCCAGCCGCACATCCGAGAACAGGCGCAGAAATTCGGCGGAGGTCATAAGGTAGGCGTACTTCAAAGTACCGTAAGCGCGCATGACACGGTCGCAGAGGCGGTCGGGATCATCGCTCTTTATCGCATCACGCGCCTGACGTTCACGGGCGATAAGCTGAGACACGACTTCCTCTAACTTTTTGATGGTATCTTCTTCACTCAGCCCGAGCGTAACCTGGTTGGATATCTGATACAGACAGCCATCGCCCTCCGAGCCTTCACCGTACATACCGCGAAGCGTAAGACCCAGCTTGCCGAGCGACGGAACCAGACGGCCAAGCTGCCCGGTCATGGTGAGAGCCGGAAGAAACAGCATCACCGAAGCGCGCATACCCGTGCCCAGATTGGTCGGACAGTGAGTAAGGAAGCCAAGCTCCTCGTCATAGGCGATATTAAGCCCGTCACATAACTTGTCATCGGCTTCACAGGCCGCTTTGTATACCGCGGAAAGCGAGTTGCCGGCCGCAATGCACTGGAGCCGCACATGATCTTCCTCGCATATCATAGCCGCAAGGGTAACGCCGCCGCCCATTTCACCGGTGAGCAGCACACTCGTCTCGGCACGTTCGGCAAATTCGGGACTCGCCAAGTGCATTTCAACATAAGCACCGCGTTCGCTTTCGGAAATGTTCTTAAAATCAATGCGCTTGTTCCCGTCACCCAGCACCGCACATACCTTATCGGCAATTTCGGCCGCCGCTTCACGGGTCAGCTTAGACGCAAACGGATAGTCGGCAATATTTCTTGCAAATCTTAAACGCGAGCTGACGGCAACATCATAGTCAGCGCCTTTATCGGAATACCATGCCATATAAATCATCCGTCCTTTCGTCAGTTGTTTTCACCGCGCAGACGCTTGATTTCGTCGCGCAGCTTTGCCGCTTTTTCGTATTCTTCACTCTGAACCGCCGCATTGAGTTCAGCATTAAGCTCGTCAAGCCGATTACGCTTCTCCGCTTTGGCTTTATGGTCTTTCGGGCAACGTCCGGTATGCTTCGACCGCCCGTGAATCCCGGTAACCGTGGGCATCAGCTCATTTCGGAAGGTCTCGTAGCATTTGGCACATCCCACCTTGCCCGAGTGAGCGATATCGGAGAACGCCGAACCGCAGAGAGGGCAGACCTTACGCTGTACCGAACTGCGAACCGGAGCATCACCGAAAAGCCCCGAAATAAGACTGCCGTCGGAAAACGGAAGTGAAAACGCAGACGCCGCCTTATTTATCCCGAGATTCATAGCCGAAGCGCACTCGGAACAAAGAGCCGCTTCACGGACAGTCCCGTTGACGACCTGCTTGTAAAACACCGAAGCAGGATTTTTCTTACATTTATTGCACAGCATAACGATCATCCTTTCATTTATTTACACATAAGTATTATATCACAGCAGGTTAAGAATAAGCTGTCGGAAAAGGTCAGCACGCAAAGCATCGTCGCCGCACGACTTGAGCGCCGCCCGTATCAGCCGCGATTCACGCAGAGTGACAAGCTCCGAATAAAGCATATCGGAAACGATAACCTCGGCCGACTGCAGGTCGATATCCGAGCCGATGCTGGCAAACAGGTGCATCAGATAGTCGCTTTTGGTAAAGGTCTTGCGGATAATGCGCACATACCCGCCGCCGCCGCGCCTGCTCTCGATAACAAATCCGCGTTCGGGAGTAAAGCGCGAGGAAATAACATAATTGATCTGACTCGGAGCACAGCCTATCTGTCCGGCAAGATCATTTCGCCGTATATCCGCCCGGCCGTCCCCTTCTTCAAGCAGCTTTTCGATGATGTCGGCAATAGTATCGGAAATACCCATTTGATAATCACCTCACAACAAATTTGAAATGTCAGCCGAGTTTATCAAATTGATATTTGACTTTGACTGACTTTGACTTTGTGACTTGATTATACACCAAAGGTCAAAGAAAGTCAAAACCCGTTTTCGCTCAAAATCGCCGATTATAGGAGGTTATAGCCGATTAGCATCGGGAGAGCGCGCAAATCCTGCAATTTTCGCGAAATCTTTGACTTTGTTTGACTTTCGGGAAAGTGGTAAAGAAAGCTGGAATATTGCGGTGTGGAATAAGAAAACATTCTTATAGATTTGTTTTGGTAATTTCTTATTTAGCTGAAATTCGTTCGTGCTGCGGCAAAGGGG
>JAFQVU010000149.1 GCA_017407885.1 Clostridia bacterium | reverse complement strand
TATTCCGGAAGAACAGCTCCGCAAGGCTGCTACACTCGCTGTCTGCAAGATCAACATCGACTCCGATATCCGTCTTGCTATGACTGCAGGTATCAGACGCGTTCTCAAGGAACAGCCCGAAGTATTTGACCCCAGAACCTATCTTACCGTTGCTCGTGCAGAGGTTAAGAAGATGGTTTCTCACAAGATCAACAACGTACTCGGTTCTGCAAATACTCTCTAATAGACTCAGCATCGGTGCCGCGACACTCGTCACGGCACCGATATTTTAAGATATGCAAAGGAGTCCAATCAACAAATGAAATGGACTGAAAACTACCGAATAAATTCACACGACTGTGATGCAGCAGGTAAGGTGCGTCCCTCTCTGATTTTAAGGTATATGCAGGAAACCGCCAATCTCCAATTAAAGGCTCTCGGGCCTACTTCCAAAGAGCTTATAGCCGAGGACAGAGCCTTCATTTTAAGCCGAATAAATATGAGCATTTACGGAACTCTGCACGCTTATGATGATATAACTGTCAGTTCATGGGCTTGCGAGAGCCGCGGTGTAAGCTTTAACCGCTGTTATCAGATACGCCGTGGTGATGAGATTATCGCTGAAGCGGCATCGGTGTGGGGACTTATCGGCATCTCAAACAGAAGGATATACCGTGTCGAGGATGTGATACTCGGCTTTGATGTAGATGAACCGCTTGAGCTTGATGCACCTAAACGCGTGCATATTCCGCGCGAGCTGTCTCTTGCACTCGTAGGCGAGCGCACAGTCGTCTACAGTGATCTTGACATCAATCAGCATATGAATAATACCAATTACCCAGATATGCTCTGTGACTTTATGCCGGACGCCGTAAAAAAGAGGATATTAAGTGTCAATATCAGTTTTGCGGGTGAAGCGAAACTCGGAGAAACGCTCAAAATATATATGTGCGAAAGTGACGGACAATATTATTTCCGCACCATCCGCACTGACGGCGCAATTAATGTGGAAGCTATGATAATGGTGGAAGATTAAACGAATACTTTCCACAATAATCGACAAATTTGCTTGACATATCCGGCGGCGTATGATAAACTATATACGCGGCAAGAAGCCGCATACAGGTAAATCACCTGTCTCCGTCAAGCGGATAACTATAATAAAAGCTAATATACCATGAAGGTATCGGCGGCGGCGCATCAGCGTCACCGTCCGATGCCTTGTTTTTTGGAGGACACCATGAAAAAAACTTATCGCACTCTTGTTTTCGCCGCAATGTGTCTGGCACTCGCCATTGTACTTCCCTTTTTGACCGGTCAAATCCCCGAGATTGGACAAATGCTCTCGCCTATGCATATTCCGGCACTGCTTTGCGGTTATATCTGCGGTCCGCTTTGGGGATGCGCTGTAGGCGCGATCGCACCACTGCTGCGTTCCGCACTTTTCAGTATGCCGCCATTCCCTATGGTCGCAGTTCCCATGGCATTCGAGCTTGCGGCATACGGACTTATAGCAGGACTTTTTTATAAGCTTCTGCCAAAGAAAATCCTGTACATATATGCATCTCTCATTTGCGCAATGCTCGGCGGCAGAATTGTATGGGGCATTGTGAAGGTAATCATGAGCATCGCGCAGGCAAGCAATTTTACATTCGCCGCATTTATTGCAGGGGCAATTACCGGCTCGATTCCCGGAATCATTTGCCACATCATCCTCGTACCTTTGATAGTAATTGCACTCAAGCGTGCAAAACTGATACAGGACTAACATGACTGATATACTTCTCTCACACGCTGCCGTATATCCGCTGATGGAGCCGTCCGATGCGGTAAAGCTTATTTATCAAGCGACATTCGGCGGTGGACATCTGATAACGGATGAAACTGCTGTTTTGGCACGAATCCGCGCAGAATATTCTTCCTGCAAACATGTGGGCATCCCCATTCACATTGAATCACTTGGCTGTACTTCGCGCATTTATCTTGACTCGGTCTCGGACGATACCGAGCTCGAAATCATCGCCAAAATTTTCTCTGCATCGGCGAAATATTATTCAATAGGTTACAGTGAGGCGAGTGAGCAAGTACGCCGATTATTCAGCGAGCGCCTTACGCTTCTGCGCAAACTATGCGGGGACGGTCACTTTGCCTTTACGCCGGATAAGCTTGACGGATATCTTGGTGCATACCGCTCTGTAGGCTATCCGCCCGTCAGCCACAGCGATGCATACAGAATCGCATATTCTCCTGCTTACCGCGTCATTGACAGCCGGTATGTTCGTTTGATCGGATGCATCAAAAGCATAGCCGCACATCTGAAAAAATCAGCCGAGCGTACTGTCATTGCGATTGACGGACGCTGTGCATCCGGAAAATCTACCGCCGCAAAGTTGATTTCCGATATCTTCGATGCACAAATAATACACATGGACGACTTCTTTCTGCCGCCCGAGCTTCGTACGCCCGAACGTCTAAATGAGGCCGGCGGCAATCTGCACCGCGAACGATTTTTGGGCGAGATAATACCGCATCTTCATGATGAAACCGGCTTTTCTTATCGACCATTTGACTGTTCAATCCGTAAATACTCAAATACGCCACGACGTATTGAGCCATGCGAGCTCATCATATGCGAAGGTTCGTACTCGCTTCATCCAAGCTTCGGCAAGTATTATGACCTCGCGGTATTCTCCGATATATCCGAAGACGAGCAAATCCGCCGCATCCGCGAACGCGACGGCGAGCAGATGTTAACTCGTTTCAAAAACGAATGGATTCCAATGGAGGAAGCATATTTTGAGTCATTTGACATCAAATCAAAATGTGATTTGATTATTTGAATGTAATTCAATAATTCACCATAAAAAAGCTCTGTGCGCATTAAGCGCACAGAGCTTTTTATTAGTCGATAACAGTTACCTTGTAACCTACAGAATACTCTCCGCCGACGGGAAGATTAATCGCGTAAGGCTTATCCTCGAAATTGCCGGTCTCATCGAGATGCGCCGGAAGACCGTTCCAAGGCTCAAGGCAGACAAACGGTGCCTGCTTTTTCGGAGGTGTCCATACACCAAGTGCATCGAAGCCATTGAAATCGAACTCGATACCCTTACCGGTAACTTTATGTACAAGCTTCACCTTGCGGCTCTTAAGCTTCTTTGTAAGAAGCACGTCAACATCATAGTCGGCATGGTCAAGCTCCCACTCGTTTGTGTTCTTAAGCTTGTCAACTACCGGAAGTGCCGCATCTATATATCCTCCGCCGTAGTTGGTGGTATAAATGACATCCTCGTTCTCAACCTTCTCAAATACGAGCTTATAGTCGGAGAATTTCTCGCCGTCATTCATCGGACAACGGAAACCGGGATGTCCGCCAATGCAGAACCAAATCGGCTTATTATCGGTGTTGGTTACCTTAAATTCTGTGGTAAATCCTTCATCTGTAATCTTGTGCGTTACCTTAAGGCTGAAGCTGTAGGGGTAAAGCTTCTTTGTCTCCTCGTCATCACAAAGCTCGTAAACAAGTGTATCAGCCGAGCTATCGACAAGTGTGAACTCTCTCTTTCTCGCAAATCCATGCTTTGCAAGAGGATAAGCAACGCCCTCAAATTTTACGCTGCTGTCGATGGTTGAACCTACTGTCGGAAAAAGCACGGGGGTGTGGCTTGCCCAATATTCGGGAATCCCCTCCCACACATATTCCTTGCCGTCGAGCTTATAGGAAATAAGCTCACCGCCTATTGTTGAGCATACAGCACTTGCACGAGATGTTTTAATTTCGCGGTTCATAGTTCTATGTCCTTTCAAAATAATATTTCATATAAAAATCGGCGAGACGTGTGTATCGCCTCGCCGATATACTAACTTATTCTTTCATCCGAGGCGGAAAATCATTGTTGTCGCGGTTGTTGTCATTCGCAGCTCTTGCAGCAGCCTCAGCCTCGCGGATAATACGTTCATCCTCATCAGCTTTAGCCTTATCGCTGTTTTCTTTAGCGCTCTTACGCTTCTTTGCAGCTGCCATTTCTTCAAGCTCTTCAATGGTAGGCTCTCCCTCCATTGCAGCCTTGAACTGATCCTCGTCCATAACCTCATTCTTCTGAAGGAACTCGGCTACAAAATGAAGCTTGTTCACGTTATCCGAGAGTATCTTCATCGCGGTATTGTATGCGTTATTGATGATATTCTTGATCTCGTTATCAATAAGCGTTGCCGTATCTTCGGAATAATTGCGCGAGGTGTTGAAGTCTCTGCCGAGGAATACCTCATCACTTCCGTGCTCCGAGCCGTATACTATCGGACCGAGCGTGTCGCTCATGCCGTAACGTGTAACCATATTGCGTGCAATATTGGTAGCGCGCTGAATATCGTTGGATGCACCTGTGCAAATGTCGCCGATTATCAGTTTTTCCGCAACACGCCCACCAAGAAGAGATGCGATCTCGTTTTCCATATCGCTCTTTGACATATGCGCTCTGTCCTCAATCGGGAGCGGAAGTGTGTAGCCTGCCGCACGGCCTGCAGGGATAATGGATATCTGATGCACCGATGTGTTAGGCTGAAGCAGCTTCATAACGATCGCGTGACCTGCCTCATGATATGCGGTGATGCGCTTGTCATCCTTGTGAACGACCTTGGACTTTTTGTTAGGACCGACAATAACCTTAATGGTCGCCTCTTCAAGCTCCTCCATGCCGATAAGGCTCTTATTCTTGCGAGCCGCAAGAAGCGCCGCTTCATTAAGGAGATTTTCAAGATCAGCGCCGGTAAAGCCTACCGTCGTTTTTGCGAGCGAGGAAAGGTCTACATCCTCCTCGAACGGCTTGCCCTTGGCATGGACGTTGAGGATCTCCTCGCGTCCCTTCATGTCGGGGTAATTGACCGTAATCTGACGGTCAAAGCGTCCCGGACGCAGAAGCGCGGGATCGAGTATGTCAGGGCGGTTTGTCGCCGCCATAACGATAACGCCGTCATTTCCGCCGAAACCGTCCATCTCAACAAGAAGCTGGTTGAGCGTCTGCTCGCGCTCATCGTGACCGCCTCCGAGACCTGCGCCGCGATGACGTCCGACTGCATCAATCTCATCAATAAACACGATACTTGCAGGATTTTTCTTTGCGGTATCGAAAAGATCGCGTACACGCGATGCACCGACACCGACGTACATTTCAACGAAATCCGAACCGGAAATCGAATAGAACGGTACACCTGCCTCGCCGGCAACTGCCTTTGCAAGCAGTGTCTTACCGGTACCGGGAGGGCCCACAAGCAATACGCCGTGAGGAATGTGCGCTCCAAGCTTTGAGAATTTCGAGGGATCCTTTAAGAATTCCACAACCTCCTGAAGCTCCGCCTTCTCTTCGTCCGCACCAGCAACATCCTTGAAATAAACCTTTTTCTTTTCATCGGAGCCAAGCTTTGCACGAGCCTTGCCAAATCCACCGACCTTGCCGCCCTTGCCGCCGGCGGTCTGGTTCATCACAAATATCCAGAACACGATGAACAGCACCGCAAGTATAATATACGGAAGCATACCGACCCACCACGGGACTATCTGCGGCTCGGATATATTGTAGGATTCAATAATGCCTTCATGCAGCTGTTCGTCAATAGTATCACCGAACTGACGCCAGAAAAGGTCGAGGTCACGAAGACCGAAGGTGACAATATTACCGTCCTGCTTTTGGATAGTAAGCTTATTGTTCTTATCTATCTCAAACGCCTTTACCTGCTGTTCGTAAAAGAGCTTATCAATATCACTGTATATAACGTCCTCGCCCGGCTGAGAGCCAAACAGCGCCGCAGTCGAAACGAGAATCAGTCCGATAAGCACCACATAGAAAATTAGAATTTTATAGTTTGATTTCATATTAAAACTGCCTTAAAAAGGCTCTCCTTGATATAATATCGCTTTAGCTTATTTTTCGTATACCTCGGGCTTCAGAATGCCTATGTAAGGCAATGCTCTGTATTTTTCCGCAAAATCAAGCCCATATCCAACAACAAATTCATCGGGT
>JAFQVU010000148.1 GCA_017407885.1 Clostridia bacterium | reverse complement strand
TTTTCGCTGTATTTTATGATATCGGTCACGACAAAGCGGAACTTTGGTGAGCGCGTATAGGACACATACTCAATCGTCAGCGTGCGCTTCATATCGTATACGCAGAGCGCTCCCTCATATGCAGTACGCTCCACGCGAAATTCCTTGCCTACCGCCGCACTGCCGTCATTTCCGAGGGAGAGCACCTCGCGCCATGCTTTGTCGAATGCTCCGCGGATATGGGTTGCGAAGAGGTGTATGTTTTCTTCGGTGACGTAGCGGCTCTTGTGCCAATCGTAGGTTGAGGAATGCGCGAGGATGTTTGCGGCGAGACTGTGTGTGTCGCCTGTGTCCATGTAGAATTCTCTGAAGTTTGCCACTGCCACGATCTCACCGAGTATCGGCTCAAGACGCGATATAGGGCAGGGGAGTTTGTTTATAAGGCAGTAGTCGCAGAGCCAGTCGCAGAGGTAACTGTCGATACGGCGGTGCTCGGCGCGGTAGTTGAGCCAGATATCGCAAAGCAGGTCGACGCCTTTTTCGGGAGGAACAAGCTCGGGGCAGTTGATTATCTCGTAAATATAGAGCAGAAGATAGCAGAAATCGGTGCGCAGATACACGCCGCGACGTATATTTTCACGCCACCAGAGATACCATTTGACCTGCGAGTATTTGAGCTGGCTGTACTGGGGCACGTACGAGAAAAACGATGCGCGCTCACACTCCTCGGCAGGACGTGACCACAGCCGCTTTGCATCCTCGCGGAAATTCTCGTAGAAATTGAATTTGGAGTCCCATTTTGAGACCTCGACACGTCTTATAAGGCGGCTTTGCGGCTCATATATAAGATATGGGTCAAGCGGCTTTGAGCGGTATACCTCGGCACGGGTACGCATGGGAAGCTCATTCAGTCTTCGAGCCTGCTCATGCGGTGAGATATGTGTCCGCTCGCTCACATGGTAGTGCACTTCGGTGCGCGGCGGGATGGGGGAGCTGTGCTCAGGGGTGGGGCTGTCCTCGCCGATGGTCAGTTCAACCGTGTCGGTATTCGGGGAGCGATATGAAGGTGTGACGGGGCGCTTTTTGGGGAGCAGACTGTTCAAGTCCCAAAAGCTGTCGATATCGTTTAAATTTTTCGGTTTATTGCTCACGGTGCCACCCCCCTATACGGTAAATCTGTATTATTTTATTTTACCATAGAATTTTGATAATGTCAATGATTAATGTTTGAGTTTGTCCTTACATGCGGCGATGCAAAATGGAAAAAATGAAGATTTTCAAACAAAACTAAAAATAATTTACAAAACCCTATTTATATTTATCTTTAGATATGATAAAATAATATTATAATATTAACTTTGGAGGCTGTTATGGCAAAATACAGACGTGGAAGAATCAATGAAGAGATGGTCAAAGAACTCTCATCAATACTGCGTGAGATCAAGGACCCACGTGTAACGGACGCTTTTGTCAGTGTTACTGCGGCGGATGTTACTCCTGATCTTAAATTCGCAAAGATATATTTCTCGGTAATGAGCGGAGATAAAAACGAAGTAAAAAAGGGACTCAAGAGCGCATCGGGATATATAAGAAAGCGCCTTGCGGAAACCCTCAATCTGCGGCAGACCCCCGAGCTTTCCTTCGTCGCCGACGATTCAATCGAATACGGCGCACATATCAACTCGCTGCTTAACAAAATAGAATTTACCGATATTACCGACGATGAGGCACAGGACGATGAGTGAGCTTTCAAACATCACCTTTGCCGAGGTGTGCGACCGTCTTGAAGCGGCAAATTCCGTTGTTATTCTCACGCACATGCGTCCCGATGCGGATACGCTCGGAAGCGCGTTTGCGTTGCGTGAGCTTTTGTGCCTTCTCGGAAAGCGCGCCGAGGTTATAAACGGTGACGATATCCCGAAAAAGCTTCGTTTTATTTTCGGAGTCGATTCACTTCGCCCCGAGACCTTGCCCGATGATTTCGCCCCCGAGCTTGTTGTGTCGGTGGACGTGTCGGCGGCAAAGCTGCTCGGTGAGCTTGAAGGCGAATGGGCAGACAGAGTCGAGCTTGCAATTGACCACCATGTGCTTGGTGCGCCGTTCGCAAAATCGACCTATGTCGGCAACTGCGGT
Source organism: Clostridia bacterium (assembly GCA_017407885.1). The sequence goes on along the minus strand of JAFQVU010000148.1, from coordinate 10,666 downwards.
GCGTGCGGTGAGATAATACTTGACATTTTCCGTGAATTCAAATCACGCGGCAAGGCAGAACTTAACCGTGCGGCGGCGACCGCCCTTTATGCGGCGATCTGCTCGGATACGGGAAGCTTCAAGTTTGAAGCGGTGACTGCCGATACGCATATGCGTATAGCGGAGCTTCATTCGGTGGGTATCAACCATGCCGAAATTGCAAGAAGACTTTACGATTCCCGTCCCATATCGCAGATAATGGCGACCAAAGCGGCGCTTAACAATCTGCATTTTTACTGCGGCGGAAAGCTTGCGGTGATTAATTTCACTCAAGCTATGATGGCAGAGGATAACCTGACGCGTGAGGACATTGATGATATCATTTCACTTACACGCGGAATTGAGGGCGTTGAGGTTGGAATGAGCATAAAGCAGAATGCGGAAGACCTGACACTTTTCAAGGTGTCGATGCGAAGCAACCGCGTTGCTGACGTATCAAAGCTGTGCGCCGTATTTGGCGGCGGCGGTCATGTGCGCGCCGGCGGATGTACGCTGAACGCCGAGGACGAAAAGACTGCCGAGGCATTGCTTGTCGCTGAAGTGGAGCGCGAACTGACGGCGCTTGAAGCGGCAGGAGCTTTTGAGGGAGCGGACGCGTTATGACGGAGCCATCGGGAGTTATTTTAGTAAACAAGCCCGCCGGGTTTACTTCTCATGACTGCGTAAATAAAATTCGTCGACTTTATAACACAAAAAAGGTCGGTCACACCGGCACGCTTGACCCAATGGCGACCGGCGTGCTGCCCATTCTTGTCGGACGTGCGGCAAAGGCGGCGGATTTACTTGTGTGTGATGACAAGGTCTACCGCGCCGGGCTTCGTCTTGGAGTTACAACCGATACCGAGGACACGACAGGCGCGGTGCTGTCGGAATCAGAAAGCATACCCGAGCGTGATGAGGTCTACCGTGTGTGCGGTGAGTTTGTAGGGGAGATAAAGCAGGTGCCGCCGATGTATTCGGCGCTTAAAGTGGACGGGCAGAAGCTCGTTGACCTCGCAAGGCGAGGTGTTACGGTTGAACGCGAGGCGCGCGAGATAACCGTCCATTCGCTTGATGTTGAAGCGACAAAGTCGCCGCGCGATTACATATTGACTGTTCATTGCTCAAAGGGCACATACATCCGCACGCTGTGCGCTGACATAGGTGCGCGTCTCGGATGCGGCGGTGCGATGAGTTCGCTTGAACGTCTCGCAAGCGGCGGATTTTCGATTGATGACTGCCATGCGCTTCACGAGCTTGAATCAATGAGTACAGACGAACGTCTCGCTCTGCTTTGCCCGATTGAGTCGCTGTTTACGTCACTTGGAGCGGTGACTCTGCCGCCGTTCTTTGAAAAGCTCTCACGCAGCGGCAACGAAATATATCAAAAGAAGATTAAAACTGATTTTGCTATAGGCGAGCGAGTACGCCTTTATGGGGCGGACGGATTTTACGCGCTCGGCGAGGTACGCGAATACCCCGACGGAACAGCGATAAAAGCGGTGAAGCTGTTTTTGTTATAGTTTTCTGCCCGATTGATTAAACAAAAATGTAAAAACCCCACATGCATAATAAGGGAGAAAATCATAATGTCATTTTCACTTATTCACGCCGAAAACGGCGTGAAATATTTTAAGTCGGATATTATTCCCGTCAGACACGGTTTTTCCACACGTGTCGGCGGTGTCAGCCGTGAGGCTCATACAGAGTCGCTCAATCTCGCATTCGGGCGTGGGGACGAGCGAGAGACGGTACTTGCGAATCTGCGCCTTTTCTCGGCGGCGGTCGGAGTCGATTCGGGAAGTATTATCAGCCGTCCGCAGATTCATTCTGCACGCGTTGTATATGCGGATGAGACGATGCGCGGCGAGGGGTATTTTCACGAAACTGCCGAGGGATGCGACGGGTACGTAACCGACCGAGAGGGGGTAACGCTCGGCGTTAAGACTGCCGATTGCGTGCCGATTCTCTTTTGCGAACCCGACTCACACATCATCGGCGCGGTACATGCAGGATGGCGTGGAACGGCGTCCGGAATTGCCGCCGAGTGCGTCCGCATGATGGCAACGCTTGGCGCAAGTCCTGAAAACATCCGTGCGGCAATAGGTGCGGCGATACATGCCTGCTGTTACGAGGTCGGCGAGGATTTTTACGATTCCGTGTCTTCTCTTGCCGGGGGGGACATGGCGCGTGAGTTCATACGTTCATGTGACGGAAGTCTGCACGCCGATATTGTTGGCATGAATCGCCGGATTTTGCTTGAATCCGGTCTTGACGGCGCAAATATAGACGTGTGCGAAAAATGCACTTGCTGTGAGCCGTCGCTATTCTTTTCACATCGCGCATCGCACGGAGTGCGTGGCACGATGCTGTCGGTGATTTCGCTGTAGATGGGTGTTTGTGACGCTTCGGTGACGGATATCTGCATAAATGTGATATCCGTGCAAACATCTGCCGATTTGTCACATGTGTTCAAGATTTATTCAAAATAATATGTTATACTCTTTTCATGTCGATGCCTGCATCGGACTTAGCGCGAAAAATAGATTTTTCGCGCCACAAATTTTTGCCTTTGCCGGCTTCGCCGCCAATTTCGCATACGAAATCGACAAAAATATTAACAAATAAGGTAGTCGTTGCTTTGCAAAGACATGGCATTTGTATAAAAATCATCACCACAATTTTTGGGGGAAAAATAAATGATAGAAGTAAAAAACCTGGTCAAGCGATTCGGCGCGAAATATGCGGTCGATGATATCAGCTTCACGATTGGTGAGGGTGAGGTCGTCGGCTTTCTCGGACCGAACGGCGCGGGCAAATCAACCACGATGAATATTATCACGGGATATATGTCCTCGACCTCGGGTACTGTCGAGATTGGCAACTCGGACATTCTCGATGACCCGATTGGCGCGAAAAAACGTATCGGCTATCTGCCCGAGCAGCCGCCGCTTTACGTTGACATGACAGTGCGCGAATACCTTAATTTCGTTTACGATCTCAAAGGCTGCAAGCTTAACCGCAAAAAGCATCTTGAAGAGATCTGCCGAGTTGTCAAAATACTCGATGATTACAATAAAAATCGCCTTATAAAGAATCTTTCAAAGGGATATAAACAGCGTGTCGGAATCGCTCAGGCGCTCGTCGGAAATCCCGGCATTATCATCCTCGACGAGCCGACGGTCGGTCTTGACCCTAAGGAAATAATCGAGATTCGCTCGCTTATCCGTGCGCTTGGCGAAAATCATACGGTTATTCTCTCGACGCACATACTTACAGAAGTTCAAGCGGTATGTGACCGCATACTTATCATTAATTCCGGCAAGCTTATTGCCGACGAAAAGACCGAAAATATAATCAATATGCTCGAGGGCAGCCGCCGACTTAACGCGCGTATCTGCGGAGCACAGCGCGATGTTCTGCGTGAGCTTCGCGCGATTCCCGAGATTACTCGTGCGGAGGTTATCGGCGAGCGTGAGGGAGACAGCTTCCTGTATTCCATTGAGAGCAGTGCGGGAGTTGATATCAGAAAGTCACTTTTCTATATGCTCGCAAAGAATAACCTGCCGCTTATCGGTCTTGCGGAGCAGAACACGAGCCTTGAGGATATATTCATCTCGCTCGTTGACAAGAAGCAGACAAGCAATAAGAAGTCGGGCGATGTACCGAAGTTTGATATAAAGCCGTCTGCGAACGAGCCCCAGAAGGAGGAAAAGAGCAATGCTGGCAATATATAAGCGTGAGATGCAGGCGTATTTCACCTCGCCTGTCGGTTATGTTTTTATCGCGGTCTTTCTTGCCGTGAATGCTTTCCTTTTCTCGTTCACCACACTTCTTATGGGTACATCCGCTGATGTCGGAAGTTATTTTTCCTTCATTATGTTTATATTTATTATCCTCGTTCCGATGCTTACGATGAAACTCTTCAGCGAGGAACGCAAGATGCGTACCGAACAGCTTCTTCTCACCGCCCCTATCGGACTTATGAGTATGGTGCTCGGCAAATTCCTTGCCGCATTTACAATGTTCGGCGGCACATTCGTTGTGGGAAATCTTATCAATTTTTCGCTTCTCTATAAGTACGGCACACCCAATACGGCAAATCTTATCTCAAATTCAATCGGCATACTTCTTATCGGTGCGGCGTTTATCGCTATCGGTCTCTTTGTTTCCGCGCTTACCGAAAATCAGATAGTTGCCGCCATCGGTACGATGGGTATACTTCTTTTCATGCTGATGATAAACTTCTTCAACAGCTTTATTGATTCGTATGCAATCCGCGTTGTACTCAGCTGGATATCGGTGTTCAGCCGTTTTGCAAACTTCGGCTACGGTATAGTTGACCTTGCCGCATTGCTTTATTACTTCTCGATTTGCTTTGTCTTTATGTTCTTGACGGTGCGTATTTACGAAAAGCGCCGTTGGTCGTGATGAGCGGAGGTGCCCTTATGAATCAGAAAAAACTTGCAGGTATGCGAAAGTTCAAATTCGGTGTTGTTTCGGTGTTGCTCACTGCCGTTGTTATAGCCGCAATTGTTATTGTCAACGTCATTTTCTCGTCTCTTGCATACAATAAAAACTGGTATCTTGACCTTACCAAGAACAAGATATACGAGCTTTCCGACGCAGGACGTGAACTGCTCGACGGAATTGATGCCGATATTACGGTACATTTCTGCGCTCCTTTTGATACTCTCGAAGGAAGCTCGATGGCGAATATGGTCTTCAATCTTGTAAAGGAGATCAGCGCGGAATACGAAAATATAACCTACGACTACATAGATATCAACAAAAATCCCACCGCTGTGACGAAATATAAGTCCACCGCGAACACGACTATCGTTGATTCCAGCGTGATAGTCGAGAGCGGCAAGGAATTCCGTGTACTCAACCTTTCTAACATGTTCATGTACGAGGACGAAACACGTTCAAAGCCGTGGGCGTTCAACGGTGAGCTGAAGTTGATTACCGCCATGGCGCAGTGCACGCAGATAGACACGCCGATCGCTTACTTTACAACAACTCACGGCGAGACCTTCTCGAACGGTATGATGCAGCTCTTTTTGGACGCAGGCTTTGAGATACAGCCCATTGATCTTACGAAGGATGAAATCAACGAGGCGGCAAAGGTTATTGTCATTTCAAGCCCCGTTTATGACTTTGAGGGAATATCGGAGCTTACACAGGAAGAAAATCCGAGATTGAAAAGCTTGATGATTTCCTTGACGGGTTCGGAAGCGTTATGGTGTTTATGGACACCGAAACGGAAGAGCTTCCAGAGCTTGAGGAATTCCTCGCCGAATGGGGTATAGAATTTGATGATTCGATACTTAAAGACCACTCGAATTCCATTAACAGCGATCCGCTTACTCTTATCGGAAACTATTCGCTTGAGGACACCGTCGGCGGACAGCTTGTCAGCGAGATCGTCTCCATCGGTACTGCACCGAAAACTATCATACACAACGCACGGCCGATAAATCTCCTCTGGGAGCAGAACAACGGACGTCAGGTGTCGACGGCGGTATATTCGTCTGCGACAGCCGAGAGATATGTTGACGGTGCGGCACTTGACCGCGGTGCGTTCCCACTTGTAGCGGTCAGCCAAGAAGCTCGTTATATTGATAATACCCCCCATTATTCATACGTTTTCGCGGTCGGATCGAAGTATTTTGCCGCAGATGCCGCATTGACACCGTCGTACGGCAACAGTGATATTATTTACACCATGATGCGCGCGATGGGCAAGACACAGGTGCCAATCGACCTTAAACTCAAGGTGTTTGAGAATAATGCACTTGACCTTACCTCTGCCCAGGCGCATACATGGACATGGATTCTGACGCTTGCGGTGCCGCTCTGCGTATTTGGTGTGGGTGTTGTCGTTTGGATCAGGAGAAAGCACGCATGATGAATAACAGCAATAACGAATTTGACAAGACCGAATCCACGTTGTTCGGCGCGAGCGAGCAAAATTCGGTGCCTTCTCAAAAAAAGCCTGATTTGATAAAAAAACAGCGCCGAGCTATTGTAATTCTCGCGCTTGCCATTGCCGCGGCGATACTTGTATATGCCTTCGTTGTGATGCCGATTATAAACGCATCGGATGAGACTCCCGAAGAACCGATCGAGCTTCTTGACGGAGAGGGGCTTGGAGCAGGGAACCGCATAATGCTCTTCGAGCATTTCGAGCGCGATGATATAGGTAAGATCGAGATATCCAACGAGTACGGCGAATACGGATTCTATTTCGATGAGACCGATGGGGCGTTTTACATTATCGATTACCCCGATGCGCCGTACGATTCCACGCTGTTTGCTTCGCTCGTTGTCAGCACGGGCTATACTCTCTCGAATGAGCGTATACACACCGACTGCGAGGATATGAGCGAGTATGGGCTTGCCGATGAGCAGTCCCCCGCGCACTTCACTCTGACATCTCGCGATGGGGATGAACACACCGTTTATATAGGAGATATGACACCCTCGGGCAGTGGATACTACGCACGCTATGAGGGCAGAAACGCCGTCTATATACTTGATTCGTCAATAGGCGGTGCGGTGCTTGTACCGTTTGAGACTCACATTACTCCGATGCTGGCACTTCCCATGGCGCAGAATGATTACTTCATGATTGAAAAGTTCACGCTCATGCGCGGCAAGGACGTTGCGTTGCAGGTGACCTACCTTGATGAAGAAGAACAGGCGGCAGCGGCGTCTATCAGCGCATATAAAATGCTTGCGCCCGCCGATTATGCGGTCAACACCACGAATTACGTCACAGCGCTTGAATCTCTCATGGAACTTAAGGGAGCGAGCACGCTCGTATACGCACCGAGCGACGAGGATTTCGCAGAGTACGGACTTGCCGAAGCGCCGTTCAGTATTCACTATAATTATCAGGGTATTGACCAGTCGGTTATATTCAGCGAAAAGAATGAAAACGGCAACTACTACGCCTACTCTCTGCTGTTTGATCTCATTGCCGAGGTTGACGGAGGCAAAATGGCGTGGCTCGAGTGGGAGACCATCAAGTGGGTGGATCAGCCGATATTCATGATGAATATAAACGATATAAAGCGAATAACCCTCGAAAGTGATACCGCCGCTCGTGTATTCGAGCTTGACGGGGTGGACAGCGATTTGACCGTTACCGAGAGGGAGACTGGATTAACTCCCGATGTATCGAACTTCCGAAAGTTCTATCGAGTACTTCTCATGGTGCACTTGCAGAATTACGTTTCGGATGATCTTGATGCCGAGGCTGTTGCGGCACTTGAAAATGAGGATAATCTCTATCTTACGCTTAAAATAGAGACTCGCGCCGGTAAGGTGACGGAGTTTAAGTTCTACCCATACTCAACCCGCCGTGCATACTACACGGTAAACGGCGAGGGCGAATTTTACGTCCTGCGCGATATGGTAACAAAGGTAATAAGTGATGCCGAAAAGGTCATATCGGGTGAAACAGTCGATCCCGATGCACACAGTTAAATAAAAGAAACAGTCCGCAGTGCGCGGACTGTTTTTTCGTCTGTATTGCCGTGCATTATGCCCATAGAAACACACCTTAGTTTATATAATTTCATGATACTATGATATTCGACAAAAATAAGCACGAATTATCGGCGAATTTGCCAATTGACATTTTGCTTCAAATACTATATAATAGATACTGCAGTCGCAACTCATACTATATATAGTGGTGTCGCGTGGTTGGTAACACTATATTTTGTGGTGTGGCGAGAAATGCAGTTTTTTGTCTCACGGTGAAAAAGAGACGGTTTACATATAAAAAACAATGATAAGGAGAAAGACATGATTACCAAAATAGTTAAGCGCGACGGACGCGAAGCGCCGTTCAATATTGAAAAGATTGCACAGGCAATCTTCAAGGCAGCGGAGGCTGTCGGAGGTCACGATTACAGTACCGCTATGGATCTTGCCTGCAAGGTTGCGGAGCAGGTGGAAAAGGATTGTGCGGTAAGCGGAAAGCTTCCCTCTGTCGAGCAAATTCAGGATACTGTTGAAAAAGTGCTCGTAAACAACGGTCACGCACGTACCGCGAAGGAATACATTCTTTACCGCGCAACACGTACACGTGCACGTGAGATGAACACCAAGCTGATGAAGACCTACGAGGATCTTACCTTTAAGGCGGCGAAGGATTCCGATATCAAGCGTGAGAACGCTAACATCAACGGCGACACCGCAATGGGTACGATGCTCAAATACGGTTCCGAGGGTGCAAAGCAGTTCTATGAGATGTACATTCTCGACCCCGTTCACGCAAAAGCGCACAACGAGGGTGATATTCACATCCACGACCTTGACTTCCTAACCCTTACCACTACTTGCTGCCAGATTGATATTATAAAGCTGTTTGAAAACGGATTCTCCACCGGTCATGGCTTCCTTCGTTCCCCTAACGACATCGCAAGCTACGCGGCTCTTGCCTGCATCGCTATTCAGTCGAATCAGAACGACCAGCACGGCGGTCAGTCCATTCCGAACTTTGAGTACGGCATGGCAGACGGCGTAAGAAAGACCTATAAGAAGATCTATAAGCGCAATCTTGTAAAAGCTCTTGAAATGTCAGATGTAGAGGATGCAGAGATGCTCGCGGAGAGAGTTCTCACCGCAGTCGGAACCGCTCCTATGCTCGCTGACGATGCTGTGTTTGTTGCGGCGATTACCGACACTCTCGCAGAAGCTATCGGGGCTGACAAGGCAAAACGTGTTATTGAATTCACACGCAAGTATACGCTTGCAGAGACAGAGCGTGCAACATTCCAGGCGATGGAAGCGCTCATACACAACCTCAATACTATGCATTCGCGTGCAGGCGCACAGATCCCGTTCAGCTCGCTGAACTACGGTCTTGACACCTCTGCAGAGGGAAGACTTGTAATGAAGTCGATCCTTCTCGCTACCGAGGCAGGTCTCGGAAATGGCGAAACTCCGATATTCCCCATTCAGATCTTCAAGGTTAAAGAAGGCATCAACTATAATCAGGGCGATCCGAACTATGATATCTTCAAGCTCGCTTGCCGCGTATCCGCAAAGCGTCTCTTCCCGAACTTCTCGTTCATCGATGCACCCTATAATCTGCGTTACTATCAGCCCGGCAAGCCCGAGACCGAGGTTGCATACATGGGATGCCGCACACGTGTCATGGCAAATGTTTACGATAAGGACAACGAGATCGTATATGGACGCGGAAACCTCAGCTTTACTTCAATCAACCTGCCGCGTATCGCTATCAACGCAAACGGCAATATCGATTGGTTCTTCGAAGAGCTTGATCGCAAGGTTTCGCTCGTATTCGATCAGCTCCTTGACCGCTTCAAGATTCAGTCCGAGAAGACCGTCCGCAACTATCCCTTCCTCATGGGACAGGGCATCTGGCTCGGCTCGGACAAGCTCGGTGTTGACGACAAGGTTGGCGAAGTTCTGAAGCACGGTACTCTCACTGTCGGTTTCATCGGACTTGCAGAGTGCCTCAAGGCTCTCATCGGCAAGCATCACGGCGAATCGAAGGATGCGCAGAATCTCGGTCTTGAGATAATCGGCTTTATCCGCAAGCGTGCTGATGAGGCAAGCAAGAAGTACGGTCTGAACTTCAGTGTCATCGGTACTCCAGCAGAGGGACTGTCCGGCAGATTCGTGCGTATAGACAAGAAAAAGTTCGGCGTGATCGAGGGCATTACCGACCGCGATTACTACACCAACTCCTTCCATGTTCCGGTATATCATCCTATTTCCGCCGCCGACAAGATCAAGATCGAGGCTCCCTACCACGATCTTACAAACGCAGGTCACATCACCTACGTTGAGCTTGACGGCGACCCGATGGAGAATCTCGACGCATTCGAGCAGGTTGTCCGCTGCATGAAGGAAGCAGGCGTCGGCTACGGCTCTATCAACCACCCCGTTGACCGTGACCCCGTATGCGGCTACACCGGCATTATCGGAAACGAGTGTCCCTGCTGCCACCGCACCGAGGACGACGGACAGGGTAAGTTCGAGCGTATCCGCCGTATCACCGGCTACCTCGTTGGAACTCTCGACAGCTTCAACGATGCGAAGCGTGCAGAGGTTGGCGACCGTGTTAAGCACGGCGTGTCCACTGCCGATTCTGACGACTTATTCAACTGATAAACAAAAAACTTACGACCCCACGGGTCGTAAGATTTTTATTATATATTACTGTTCTATGGGCGTGTTTGTCATAACCTTTTCCGCATCGGAAATGACCTTCGCGGCTTCGTCACGGAGCACGTAAAATTCACCGCTTCCGTTTACCGTGTAATAAGAACGTCTTGTGGAATAGGGGTAGAATTTGTACTCGTTAACAATACCGCCTCGGGTTTCGATAGTGAGTGTCAGTTGAGGCTTATCATTAGTGAGAACGGCAAGCTGTTCTTTGTCAAGGTCATCGGTAGCGTAGCCTTGCAGATTGAATGAAAGCAGGTTCTTGTAGAATTCCCTGAAATTCTGCACTTCAGGCTTAACGCCCGTGTCACGCTCGGTTATAACGAGCGTTTCTCCTTCGCCCGTAAGGTCAAAGGTGCGTGTCGTGTCGGGACTCTTTACGGTAATCGTCTTTATGCTGTTTATATTCATCATAAAGAGCGGTGGATCAACC
>JAFQVU010000147.1 GCA_017407885.1 Clostridia bacterium | reverse complement strand
TTTATATTTGCGTAAAGAATTTGATAAGTTTACCAAAAAGCCTTTTATTTTGGATTCGTTTGAGTTAAAATATAAATGTAATATCTAAAATAACAAGGAGATATCATCATGAAATTACCTTTTCAAATTGACCTTTCCGGAAAGACCGCGCTTGTAACCGGCGGCGGTGGTGTACTCTGCTCCGAATTCGCAAAAGCACTCGCGGCATGCGGTGCAAAGGTTGCAGTCTGCGATCTCCGTCTCGAAGCGGCACAGAAGATTGCCGATGAGATCACCGCTGACGGCGGCACAGCAATTGCCGTTGCGGCGAACGTGCTCGACAAGGCAAGCCTTGAGGCGGCACGCGAGGAGATTATCGCAAAGTTCGGCACAGTTGACATCCTTCTCAACGGTGCAGGCGGAAACAATCCCAAGGGTACAACCACCAAGGAATACCTCTTCCCCGAGGATCTCGAGGGTACAGCAGAGGACGTTAAAACCTTCTTCGATCTCGATCCCGACGGAATCGGCTTCGTATTCAACTTAAACTTCCTCGGCACACTTCTTCCCACCCAGGTATTTGCAAAGGATATGGCAAAGAAGGGCGACACCGTCATTCTCAACGTATCGAGCATGAATGCGTTCAGTCCGCTCACCAAGATCCCTGCATACTCGGGCGCGAAGGCGGCAGTTTCCAACTTTACGCAGTGGCTTGCGGTGCATTTCTCGAAGGTCGGTATCCGCGTAAACGCAATCGCCCCCGGCTTCTTCTGCACCAACCAGAACCACGCGCTTCTCTTTAATCCCGACGGTTCGCTTACAGCCCGTTCCGAGAAGATACTTAACCACACCCCGATGAATCGCTTCGGCGAGACCGATGATCTTATCGGTACTCTGCTTTGGCTCGTTGACAACAAGGCTTCCGGCTTTGTAAACGGTGTTGTAGTTCCCGTAGACGGCGGATTCGCCGCATACTCGGGCGTTTGATTTTCCTGCAGTCTGCGCTTTTGCGCAGACTGCTTTTTTGTTTGTCGTACTCTGTGAGAGAGCGCATAGCAGAGACGGACGCTTTCTTGAAAGAAAGCGTCCGGACTCAACAACATAAAATTTACACTATGTTTGCATAACCCGACTTGCTTTAATGACGGAGTTGTAGTATAATATAAAATTATTACACTACCCACCCGAAAGGTAACAGCGATATGGTTTTTTCGAGCCTTGAATTTCTGCTTCTTTATCTGAGTGTTACACTTCTTTTATATTTCATCGTACCGCTTGCGGCGCGCAATATCGTGCTCCTTGCCGTCAGTCTCGTCTTTTACGGCTGGGGCGAGCCGGTGTACGTTTTCTTGATGGTCTTCACTATCGCCGTCGATTATATCTTCGGTCTGCTCGTTGAGCGTTCGCAAAAGCGTGGAAATAAACGCGGCGCAAAAGCCGCTCTCATCGCGGCGGTGGTCATCAACCTCGCTATACTCGGTTTCTTCAAGTATTACGACTTCTTTGTCACAAATCTCCGCCTCATTCCGGGACTCGGCGGACTTCCCCTGCTCGGTCTTGAATTGCCGATCGGTATCTCGTTCTACACTTTCCAAGCCCTCTCCTACGTCATCGACGTTTACCGCATGGACACGGGCGCGCAGAAAAATATAGCCTCGTTCGGCGCATATGTAACCCTATATCCCCAGCTTATCGCAGGTCCCATCGTCCGCTACAAGGATGTCGATGACCAGCTTTCATGCCGCGAGCACAGCATCCCCCTCTTTGCCGAGGGTACGCGAACCTTCATCGCAGGTATGTGCAAGAAAGTGCTCCTCGCCAACACCGCCGGTCAGCTCTGGGAATATTTCCGCGATGTGCCGGTGGACGAGCGTACCGTGCTCGGCGCATGGATCGGTATGATCTGCTTTTCATTCCAGATATACTTCGATTTCTCCGGCTACTCGGATATGGCGATCGGTCTTGGAAAAATGATCGGATTTCGCTTCATGGAAAACTTCAATTACCCCTATATTTCAAAGAGCATCACCGAATTCTGGCGCAGATGGCATATCTCCCTCGGCGTCTGGTTCCGCGACTACGTCTATATCCCCCTCGGCGGCAACCGATGCTCGAAATTAAAGCAGCTTCGCAACATCTTTGTCGTCTGGTTCCTGACCGGTTTCTGGCACGGCGCGAGCTGGAACTACATTCTGTGGGGACTTTACTATTTCGCGCTTCTGATGATAGAAAAGCTCTTCCTCTTAAAGTGGCTGAAGAGGGCGCCTGCCGCCGTTTCGCACGTCTATACGCTGTTTTTCGTCCTCTTCGGCTGGCTTCTTTTCGTCTTCGAGGATTTGTCAGCCGGCACGGTCTACCTCGGCAACATGTTCGGCATCGGAACATCGGCGTTTGCGAGCGGACTTGACATCTACAATCTCGTGCGTAATCTTATCTTCTTCGCCGCTCTCATCATCGCATCGACCCCTCTGCCAAAGAAGATATATTCGCGCATTACCGCTTCCTCGGGAGCGGCACGCAGTGTCATGTCGGTTGTCGGCATCGGTGCTCTGCTTGTGTCGATAGCATATCTTGTCGATTCGTCCTATAATCCCTTCTTGTATTTCAGGTTTTAGTCCATTCAAGGAGAAAAAGTTTGAAAATAAATTTTCAAACTCCCTTTTGTGGCAAAACTTTAGTCTTCGACTAAAGTTTTGCTTCGCAAACCGCGCCCCAAGAAGGGGAGAAAGGAAGCTTTTGCTAACGCAAAAGCAACGGTCATAAACATGAACAAACAAAAAAAATACCGCCTGCCCGATATAATCACGTCGGCAGGACTGCTTCTTATAATATACGGCTTTGCGGCGGCACTGCTCATCACGCCGGACAAGGATTTTTCCGAGGATGAGAACCGCGCTCTGCAGACTCTCCCGAATTTCAGTCTCGAAGCGCTGACAAGCGGCGAATACACTAAACAAATAGCCGCATACTGCACCGACCAGATGCCGCTCCGCAATCTGTTTGTCGGCGCGAAGTCAGCTTCGGAGATGCTTATCGGAAAGCAGGAAAACAACGGCGTTATCCTCGGAAGTGACGGGCATATCATTGCAAAATCAGACCGCGTCAACCTTTCTATAATGGACAAAAATCTCGCTGCCATAAAAAAATTTGCCGCCGGCACAGACGTCCCGTTTCACGTTGCAATAGCAGGGCGCTCGCAGGACGTGCTTATCGACTGCATCCCCTCGCTTTATCCGGCACGTGAGGTCTCGGATACCGCATTTTCGCACCTCACCGCGGCGCTTGGCGATACCGCGCAGATAGACCTGCTCTCCCCACTGCGTTCACGCGCATCGGACGGCGAGTATGTCTACTACCGCACCGACCACCACTGGACAACCCTCGGCGCTTACTACGCCTATGTCGAGATAATGGCAAGCCTTGGCATCGAGCCGCACCCGATAGAATATTTCACCCGTGAGACCGTAAGTGAGGAATTTTACGGCACGACCTGGTCAAAGGCGGGTATGCGCCGGACAGCTCCCGATTCGATGGAATTCTTCCGCTTTGATGGCGATGATTCTTTCGTCACGGAGATAGTTGACAACGGGACTTTGCTTGACGGTATGTACGACCGCTCATACCTCGAAAAGAAGGACAAATACAGCGCCTTTATCGGCGGAAACAACGGCCGAGTGAGTATTTACCCTAAAGAGGACAGTCCGTTTGCATCGGGTGAACGTGAGGTGCTTGTGCTTATCAAGGACAGCTTCGGGCACTCGCTTGCCCCCTTCCTCGCGGCGCATTTCGACCTCGAAATTCTCGACCTTCGTTATTACAAGCTCCCTGTGTCCGACGTACTTGCGGAGTCAAGTGCAGACAGAGTGCTTATAATGTACAATATGGACAGCCTTGTTTCATCGTCAAATCTTGCTATGCTGACAATCGGCATGAAATAGTGAAAAACCGCAATCGGTAAACCGATTGCGGTTTTTGGTTTCTACTCATCCGAAGCTGCCTTGATTTTCACGAGAACCACCGTCATATCGTCACTGCGGCTGTTGTTGATCGCGGCATTGTCGATGATCTTTTCCGCCATAATGTTGAGATCGTCTTCCCATTCGTAGGTGAGCAGATTCGCAAGCCACACTCCGTCCTCGAGCGACTGCGCAATCCCGTCGCTGAGCATGATAAGTATATCGCCCTCGGAAAGCTCGAAGCGTATCTTCTCCGCGTCAAGCTCGCGCATTATGCCGATCGGCACCGTCTTTGACTGGAGCTTATAAAGATTGCCGCCGCGTACCACAAATGACGGCGCCGCGCCGCTCTTGACAAAACACGCCTCGCCCGTTATAAGGTCAATTTCGGCAAGGTCCACCGTCGCCGAGCACTCCGTTCCGCGTGAACGGATAAAGCCGTTCAGCATTTCAAGTGTAATTGCTTTGCTGTTGCCGCCTGCAAGCATCTTTTCGATGAACACAGCGCACAGCTTTGAGGTCAGAGCGGCTTCGCGTCCGCTCCCCATTCCGTCCGATATCAGCGTGTAAAAATAATCCTCACAGTTCTCAAACACTGATGCGGTATCGCCGTTCGCCCTCTCCGCTTCCTTGATACTCGTCGCCTTGGCATATTCCGCGTCGAAGCGGCGGCACGAGGTAAGCGTTACGGTCACAGATTCGCCGTCAATGTTAAAGCGAGGGGAGCCAAGACGAGTACCCACAGTCCGCTCGATTGCCCCGCGTATCTCATCAGACCCCATATGTACGCGCGCGATGTCCACTCCGCCGATGACTATCTGCTTTTTCCTCGCGCCGTAGCAAAGCGCACGCGATGCCCCCATGTTCATGTATTTAAGCGATTTGCGCAGCTTTGAGGTCATCTCCGTGTCGATTTGGTATTCCGCCTCGTTTTTTGATATCTGGTCGGCAAGGAGCTTTGACATCGCCTCATAATCAAGCGCGAACGCTTCGGTTTTATCATTTTTTATAAGACGTTCGATAAGCCTGCCCGTCTCGGTGTTCGCTTCATCGACTATCGCCGTGATGTTGAAGCACCTCTCACGCAGAAACGGCGGTACATCGTCCATCTCAATCCGCCCCTTTTTATAGAGCGCGGCGGTTATTTTGCTCTGCGCATCGAGCGTTGAGGTACAGTCGCGTTCAAGGCAGTGCGACTGCATAGAGCAGTGCGAACAGAATTCGTCAAACGCGTTGTCGCAGACCTGCTTTAAGTCAACGACACCGGGGCGGCGTATCCGGTCGGAAAGCGAATAGAGCATATCCGACAGATGCGCGAGCGCTTCGGAAAGCGAATTCATACGTACCGCCGAGTCTGACTGTCTTTTTTCGAGAATCATCATGTCCTCCCCAAGCTTATCGTAATTTGGGCGGGCGAATATAGGCAGGCGCGGAAGCAGAGAAAAATGCGAGAGCGGCACAAATATCACGGCGGCGGACAAAATATCGGGGACAAGGCTTGAAAGTACCGTGTAACCGTCCATCGAAAGTCCGAGCACGATTCCCACCGAGCAGGCGCTCGTCAGGGCGGCGATGCGCGAGAATTTCCACAGAGCGCCGCAGCAGAGTCCGAGCACCGCCATTATGCAGGGCGCCGCGCCGATGGAATAGGATATCGCCGATACGCCCGTACCGAATATATTGATTCCGCCGCACGCGAGTCCGGCGAAAAGTCCGACCGTACAACCGCGAAGCGCCCCGACGCTCGATGCCGTCCAGAGCGTGACAAATACCGCCGCCGCAAACGAGGGCGAAAAGCCGAATATACTGTAATCGCGCAGTGCGTATATGGTGATGAACATAAGCGCCGCGGCTCCAAGCTCGGAGAAACGCGAGAACTTTTCATCCCTTGTAAAGAGCACCGACAGCACGAAGGTCGCAAGAGGGGATATGAGAAATCCTGCGAGCAAACCGAACAGGTCGTAGTAGAGGAATCCGCCTGCGATGAGGCGGTACAGTCCGAACACAAACGCCGCGAAGCAAGCCACCGCACACCGTACCAATATGCTTTCATCGAACAAAACCGAATTTTTATTATGTATACCGCCGTAAAGCTTTGCGGCAATGCCCGTACCGCTGCCACGTGCAGACGGGGGAGCGTCGTCGAGCAGTCGGCAGAGTGCCCACCTAAGCATAACGATGACCGTATAGACCACCGCACATGCCAAGGAATATCCACGCACTGTGAGCGAGGATATAATCAGACCGACATAACTGTACGGCACGAATTTGTTGGTTGCCGATAGAAAGGCTATACCGAACGGGTAGCTCGAAAAGACCGCACCCGATGCGCCGAGCACTCCCGACAGAAGCGACACGCCGAGTCCTTTTATGATATGTACAAGATTCACCCTCGAGATATCGACTGCGGGTTCATTTTTTTCAGCCGTCGCCCTTGAGATTATCCTTGCTATACCGTCGCGCAGAATTTTTTGTATTGCCATGATTTTTACCGTCCTTTTTCACTTATGCTTCGATTATACCGCATACACGGATTTTTGTTTGTCGGTTTATGTATGTATTTTGGGCGGTTTTCGGCTCGACTTCGCGTGGGGAATATCGCCATTGGGTGGTTTTTTGTATGTATTGGGCGATTTTTGGGGGGAGGAGCACGCATCCTTATGTGTAGGGTTGCCTCGCCGCGCTTGCACGGCAGAGGGAAAACGATACGAGAGGGGCGACAACCAACTCATCATCCGCAGGTTTTCGCCCCTCTCGTGCTCTCCCCCTTTCCTTGGCTCTTCCGAGGTGAAGTCCTATTTTGCGCTTCGCGCAGGGGTGTACCGTTAAGGGGCGGCGGATTTGCTTCGCTCTCCGCCTTGGTTTTGTGGAACTGTCGCGCTTCATGCGCGGCAGTTCATGCGGCGGAGACGCTTCCGCTGTCCGCCTTGGTTTGGGGAGCGCGGAGTCGCTTCGCTCTCCGCCGCTTGACATTGACGTATGCTTTTGGTATAATAAAAGCAGACAAAAGATACGGAGGTTACCGTAATGGCATCAAAGAAAATGGCACTTGCTCATGAATTTTGTGAGCGGCTTGAAAAAATATATCCCGTTGCTGAATGTGCGCTCGAAGCTCACGGCGAGGCGTGGAAGCTCCTTATAATGGGGCGGCTGTCCGCGCAGTGTACAGATGCGCGCGTAAATATAGTTTGCCGCGAGTTGTTTGAAATTTACCCGACGGCGAGGGCTATAGCTGACTGTGAGCTATCAAAGCTCGAGGAAATCGTTCGCCCGTGCGGACTCTATAAGACCAAGGCTAAAAACATTAAGGATTCCTGCATCATGCTCTGCGACGAGTACGGCGGCATTCTTCCCGACACCATGGACGAGCTTTTGAAATTCCCCGGAGTCGGACGCAAGATTGCCAATCTCTTGCTCGGCGACATCTACAAAAAACCGGCGATCGTCACCGACACCCACTGCATACGCATCTGCGGCCGCGTCGGGCTGTACGCCGAGTCGCTGAAAGATCCGCTCAAAATAGAACGCATACTCGTCCCCCTTATTCTCCCCGAAAAGCAGTCGGATTTTTGCCACCGTCTTGTAATGTTCGGGCGTGAGATTTGCACCGCACGTTCCCCGAAATGCGAGGTCTGTCCTGTTTCTGACATCTGCAAGCATAAAAAGAAGGCGGATGTGTGATTTTGCCTGTGCATACATAACACAAAATGTAACAAACTGTGAAATTGAACACTCAAAATATCACATTCGCACGCATGAATGTGGTATTTTTTTTAAAAAATCGTCATATTCATCACCGATACCCTATTGCCAAAAAGCTGTTTTGTGTGGTATAATATACTATGTATAAGGAAAAGAAGTACAATTAAGGAGAGCACCATGTATAGGATAATCGCTAAAAAGTGTCTCAACCCCACCGTCACCATGATGGATATTGAGGCACCGCTCGTTGCAAAAAAAGCACTGCCGGGACAGTTTATAATCCTGCGCACCGATGAAGACGGCGAGCGCATCCCCCTGACCATCGCAGGTTATGACCGCGAGGCAGGAACAGTTAAAATAATATTCCAGATAGTCGGCGCGACTACCGAAAAGCTTAATCACAAGGAAGTCGGCGACTCCCTTTCCGATTTTGTCGGTCCCCTCGGCACTCCCACCCAGCTTGACGGACTTAAAAAGGTCTGCATCGTCGGCGGCGGCGTCGGCTGTGCCATCGCAATGCCTATCGCGCAGGCGCTTCACGAAATGGGCTGCGAGGTAACCTCGGTTATCGGCTTCCGTTCAAAGGATTTGCTCATTTTAGAGGAGGAGTTCACTGCAGCATCCGACAGACTCTTTGTAATGACCGATGACGGCTCATACGGAAGACAAGGCAACGTCTGCGTACCGCTTAACGAGATGTTCGCCGAGGGCGAGCGCTTTGACAAGGTAATCACCATCGGTCCGCTTGTCATGATGAAATTCGTCGTTGAAGCGACACGCCCCACGGGTATTCCCTGCATCGTTTCCATGAACCCTATCATGATAGACGGTACTGGCATGTGCGGCGGTTGTCGTCTCACTGTCGGCGGTAAGACCAAGTTCGCGTGCGTTGACGGCCCCGATTTCGACGGATACGAGGTCGATTTCGACTCGGCAATGGAGCGCGGCACAATGTTCCGCGACTTCGAGTGCCACGCGCACGGGGAAACCTGCAATCTATTCAAAAAGAGCGTTTAAGCGTAACCAAGGAAAGAACGGAGAAACAGAAATGGCAAATATGTCACCGAAAAAGAACGCGATGCCCTCGCAAGCACCCGAGGTGCGCGCTCATAATTTTGACGAGGTAGCCCTCGGATACGACGAGGCAACAGCGCTCGACGAAGCGATGCGCTGTCTTAACTGCAAGAATATGCCCTGCGTTACCGGCTGTCCGGTAAACATTCATATCCCCGAATTCATCTCAAAAATCAAAGAAGGCGACTTCGAGGGCGCATATCAGGTAATCAACCGCACATCATCCCTGCCGGCAGTCTGCGGACGTGTCTGTCCGCAGGAGACACAGTGCGAGGCGAAGTGCGTGCGCGGCATCAAGGGCGAGCCGGTCGGTATCGGCAGACTCGAACGCTTTGTCGCCGACTGGCATAATGCACACACGGGCGGCGATATAGAGATACCCGAAGCGAACGGACACAAGGTTGCAGTCGTCGGTTCTGGCCCGTCGGGACTCACCTGCGCCGGAGACCTCGCTAAAAAAGGCTACAAGGTCACAGTTTACGAGGCGCTCCACACTGCGGGCGGCGTTCTCGTTTACGGAATCCCCGAATTCCGTCTGCCCAAGGCGATTGTGAAAAAAGAGGTTGACAACCTTAAAGCTATGGGCGTTGAGATTGAGACCAACGTGGTCATCGGAAAAACGCTGACTGTCGATGAGCTCTTCGACATGGGCTTTGAGGCGGTATTTATCGGCTCGGGCGCAGGTCTTCCGAGCTTCATGAACATCCCCGGCGAGAGTCTCAAGGGGGTTTACTCGGCAAACGAGTATCTGACCAGAAGCAATCTTATGAAAGCATACCTCGACAACCCCGTAACGCCTATCTCAAAGGGCGGCAGAGTCGCGGTTGTCGGCGGCGGAAACGTCGCAATGGATGCGGCACGTACCGCACTCCGTCTTGGTGCCGAGAAGGTGTACATCGTCTACCGCCGCTCGATGGATGAGCTTCCGGCAAGACGTGAGGAAGTCGAGCACGCCATCGAAGAGGGTGTTGAATTCATGCTTCTCAACAATCCTGTGGAGATTCTCGGCTACCGCAACCCCGATGACAAGCGTGACCCCAAACACGGCTCGGTCATCGGCATGAAGTGCATCAAAATGGTACTCGGAGAGCCGGACGAGCGCGGAAGACGCTCACCGATTCCCGTCGAGGGCAGCGAGTTCACGCTCGATGTCGATACGGTAGTAATGTCGATAGGCACTTCCCCGAATCCTCTGATAAAATCGACCACCGAGGGACTTGAAGTCAACAAGCGCGGTGGTATCATCGTTGAGGAGTCAACCGGTGCGACAACCAAGGCAGGCGTCTATGCCGGCGGCGATGCAGTCACCGGTGCTGCTACCGTAATCTCCGCGATGGGCGCGGGCAAGGTTGCGGCAAAGGCAATAGACGAATATCTTACTAAATAAACGAGGTTAAAGCTTGAAAGATAATTCTTTCAAACTACCTTTTGCGGCGTTACATCGCTTAATAAGCGATGTTTTGCTACGCAAACCACGACACAAAAAGGACAGGAAAGGAAGCTTTCGCCAAGCGAAAGCTATGGTCTTATAAATGGAACTTTTTGCTCAAATTATCGGCATCGCGGCAATGGCGCTTGCCATTCTCTCATTCCAGTGCAAGCTGCAGAGGACGCATATTCTCATGCAGATATTAAGCTGTGCGCTTTTCGCTCTCAGTTTTGGCATGCGAGGACTTGTAACGGGTATGATACTAAATCTGATTGCAACCGTCCGAGCTGTCGTGTACCTATACAAGCAGTAGCTTCACACAGACAGACCGGTCTGGCTGATCGGCTTCGTTATAACATATTTTGTTACATATGCGCTTTCGTTCACGGTTTTCGGCACGGAGCCTACCCTGCTCAACTTTATAATCGAGCTTCTGCCGGTTATCGGCATGACTGCATCGAACCTCGGTCTTTATAAAAAAGATGCGAAGGCGGTGCGTTTGTTCGGACTCATCAGCTCCCCTTCGTGGCTTATTTACAACATTGTATCGCTGTCGATCGGCGCGATCATCTGCGAGACGTTCAGCATCTTCTCTATTCTTATCGGTATTGCAAGACACGATTTAAAGAAAAAGGACGCATAAGTAAAGCCTCTGTTCGAGAACTCGGACAGAGGCTTTTTGTTGATGTATTGCAAGCACAAAGGAGCCGATAAATCGGCTCCTTTTCATTTATTCATAAGCTCGAGAAATTCCCGATAAACTGCGCTGTTCGCGGCAACGATATGCTGGCTCGGCTTTGATAACGTCAGTTTTCCGTCAAGCCCCGAGACAACACCGCCGGCTTCCTTTATGATGACCGCACCTGCCGCGAAATCCCACGGCTTCAGATACCGCCCGAAGCAAACATCCGCACGTCCGCACGCGACATATGCCATCTCAAATGCCGCCGAACCGAGACATCTTATGTCCTGACAGTGGGTATATATCTTCGCCGCGAGCGTCTTTGCCTCGTCAAGCTTATCCTTGAAATAAGCGTTGTACTCGAACATGCCAACGCAGTCCGAGAGCTTCGCGTTTTCCGAGCAGAATATCCGCTCTCCGTTAAGGTACGCGCCCTTGCCGCTCTCGGCGCTGAACATCTCCTTCGTGTAAGGGATGTAAATAACACCGAGCTCCGGCTCACCGCACGACCAGTATGCAAGCGAAACGCCGCACATCGGAAGTCCGTGCATGAAATTTGTCGTACCGTCTATCGGATCGAGAACGAAAAAATCCCCCTTATCATCAATCGTCGTGTCGCCCTCTTCCGACATAAAGGATATCTTGGGAAATTCCTCGCGCAGTCTGCGATGCAGAAACTCCGATATCTCGATATCGGCGCGCGTTACGTAGTCCGATTTGCCTTTTTCCTTCACATCAGCACGGTAAGCGGAATTGAAGAATATCGAATCTGTCTCATACACGATTTTTATAAGCTGTTCTCTGTCCATTTACTTTCTCTCTTTTTAAATTTTTTGGGTTATTCTCATTTGAAAATTCCTCGGTATGCGCCAATTATTATATAAAATCACCGTATTAAAGTATATCATATTTACAACAAAAAGTCAATATATCCTTATTTTCCATCTCCGATCTTCCCCTCTTCGGCAAGATTCATACTTTTTTCTCGAAATTTGTCGAAAAAAGTTTCTTGACAAGAAGAGTGTTCTGCGATATAATTATTATGAGGAGACTGTATTCTCACTCGCAAATTCCTTAATGAAAGAGGTATTGACTATGAAAATTTGTCCGAAATGCAATGCACAGTGCGATGACGGTGCGGCTTTCTGCACGACCTGCGGTCAAAGCTTCGCATCCCAGCAAACTCCGCCGCCCTATACGTCTGTACATGACCCCTACGATCACACAGCCGAATTCGACCCCAATGATATATCCGCCAATAAGGTGATCGCAATGCTTACATATCTTATGGGTGCCATCGGTATTATAATCGCCCTTCTCGTAGGCAATGCCTCGCCCTATACGGCATTCCATGTGCGTCAGGCGCTTAAATTCACGGTTGTCGAAACACTTCTGGCAATTGCTTCCGCCCTGCTGTTCTGGACTTTCATCGTACCAATCGCGGCGGGTATTCTGTACATCGTTCTTTTCGTAATCAAGATAATCTGCTTCTTCCAGATCTGCGGCGGCAAGGCAAAAGAGCCTGCTATCATCCGCGATCTCAAGTTCCTCAGATAAGGAGGGGAAATACTATGTCTTTTTGTCCAAGCTGCGGAGCAAAAGCCGCTGAAGGCTCGAAATTTTGCGAGTACTGCGGCACACCGCTCTCCACTCAAACCCAAACACAGCAGCCACCCGTACAGCCAAGTGAGCAACCGGTATACAGCTATGCTCCCCACCCCGTCGCCCCTGCGACTCCGGCGATTGGGCTTATCAAAAAAATCGCATCGTCTCCGCTCTTTCTTGTGGCGGCGATAGCCTTTTCGCTGACAATCGTGTTGCAGCTTATCAATTCTCTCAGTGTGTCGAGTTATCTCGACAAGATATTAGGTATTCTCTATCAGCTCGCATACGAAATTGATTCATACGAGCTTATGGATGCACTGGGTCAGTTTACATACTACCTTGACCACAATCTGCGTACACTGTCAAGCGGTGTTGGTGCTTTCACCGGCATGATACCCACTATCATCGTTGCGATCGGTCTCTGGCTTACATTCGCCGCCGGCGCAAACAAAAAGATCAGCATCTTCTCGACCACCGGCATCACGGTGGTAAAGGTAATGAACATGATTACCCTCGTGTTTGCCTGCATCGGCTTTGGTCTCGGAGCCATCGGTCTGCTTATAGCGACGATCGTTCTCGCGGCAGCATCGTCCGAGGTGGCAGTACTTATTGTACTTTCAATTGTATTCATTATTTTTGTGATCGTTGGAATATTCAACATTATCTACTACTCCAAGATCAACAAGACGCTTAAAGCAGTGAAGCAGACCGCGCTTGGTACAAATCCGAGTCCGTACGCTTCGCGCTTTGTCGGCGTACTCTGCTGGATCAGCGCAATTCTGGGACTTTTCGGAGTTATCACCGCCTTCGGATTTGCCGGCAAGTTAGCCGTCCTTTCCACAAGTGTGGCTACCGCATGTTTTGGCGCGCTCATCTTCTCCTACAGAACCAAGATGAATGCGCTTGCGGCGACTCCGGTCACTATGCCCGAATACGCGGCGCCGCCTGCGGCTCCTGCGCCTGCTCCCACTGAGCCGGCATCGGTTGAGTCGGCGGATGGAACGCCAGGCGAGTAATACGGCAAACAGAAAAGGCATCACAGATTTTTCGGTCTGTGATGCTTTTTGTATGTAGAGACATCGCCGTGTACGGCGATGGGAAACGCCCTTGCCGCGTTCACGCGGCAAGGGGATGCGGTCTCTGCCGTGTTTGCACGGCAGAGGGAATACGATACGAGAGGGGCGACAACCAACTCATCATCCGTAGGTTTTCGCCCCTCTCGTGCTCTCCCCCTTTCCTTGGCTCTTCCGAGGTGGAGTCCTATATTGCGCTTCGCGCAGGGGGAGTACCGCTAAGGGGCGGCGGATTCGCTTCGCTGTCCGCCTTTGGTTGGCGGAACTACCGCGCTACATGCGCGGCAGTTCATGCGGCGGAGACACTTCGCTGTCCGCCTTGGGGTGTGGGCGCGTAGTCGCTTCACTCTCCGCGCAAGTTAGAGGAACAGCCGCGCACATGGCGCGGCTGTTCCTGTTTAGATATAAAGGTGTTAGGACTTGTTCATCATTCTTATGATTTCGTCGCCTACTTCGGCTGTGGTGGCGCTTCCGCCAAGATCGGGGGTGAGCACTTTGCCATCGACGAGTACATCCTCGATGCACTTTATCAGCTTATTCCCCCAGTCGGCGTGACCGAAGAAATCGAGCATTTGACTTGCTGACCACACGGTTGCGAGGGGATTTGCTTTACCCATACCTGCGATATCGGGCGCGGAACCGTGTATCGGCTCGAACATTGACGGGAATTTGCGTTCGGGATTAAGGTTTGCTCCTGCGGCAAGTCCCATTCCGCCTGCAATCGCCGCGCCGAGGTCAGTCAGGATATCACCGAACAGATTCGAGGTGACGACCACCTCAAAGCGCTTCGGATCCTTGACCATGAACATACTCGCCGCATCGACAAGGTAGGAATAGGTCTTGACATCGGGGTAATCCTTACCAACCTCGGCGAAGATCTGATCCCAGAAGACCATCGAATAATTGAGAGCATTCGCCTTGCTGATACTTGTAAGCGACTTGCCCTCGGCTCTCGCAAGCTCGTATGCGTAACGGATGACACGCTCGCATCCGAAGCGTGAGAAGACGCCGTTCTGGATAACGACCTCGTTCGGCTTGCCCTTATAAAGCCAGCTTCCGCTTCCGGCGTACTCGCCCTCAGTGTTCTCGCGGACGAAGACCATGTCGATATCCTCGTTCGGGACATCCGCAAGCGGCGTCGGAGCACCGCGAAGCAGCTTCACGGGACGCAGATTTATGTACTGGTCGAAGCTCTTTCTGATAACAAGCAGCAGATCCCAAAGAGAGATATGGTCGGGCACGCCGGGAGCGCCGACTGCGCCGAGGAAAATAGCGTCGACCTTGCTGAGCGTTTCGATGCCGTCCTCTGCCATCATTCTGCCGGTTTCCTTGTAGTACTCACATCCCCACGGGAAATAGGTGAACTCGAAATCGAAGCCGCCGTCGAGTCGCGCCGCTTCCTTTAAGACTTTGATGCCCTCATCGATAACCTCGGGACCGATTCCGTCGCCCGCGATCACCGCTATCTTATGTTTTACCATGATTTTTGCCTCCTTAAATATATTTGTACATTTATTTTAGCATATGCAAATCTATTTGTAAAATATATATTTCCTTGACATCTATAGGAAAATACTATATAATATGTATGTAGTGTTGTTCTTTGTGGATGATTTCACAACATTATTCCCTATCTAAAAAGGAGCATATATGAATCTCATACAACTAAAATATTTCGACACCGTGTGCACATTCGGTACAGTATCCGCGGCGGCGGAAGCACTGCATATTTCACAGCCGTCTCTGTCTGCCGCAATAAAAGCGCTTGAGGAAGAGTTCGGCGTGACCCTTTTCAGGCGCGGACACCACGGCATGACCCTTACCAAAGAGGGAGAAACATTGCGGGCAATGAGCCGAGAACTGCTCGCACGTGCCGCCGAAACTGAGGATATAATGCGTGACCTCGGCAACGGAAGAAAGGTGCTGCGCCTCGGCATCCCCCCCATGATCGGCTCATTACTGATTCCACAGCTCTTTCGTGAATTTCTTCCCGAAAATCCCGACCTGCGCCTTGAAATCACGGAGGGCGGACGTCAGGAGCTTCTCGCCAAGCTCTCCGATGAGCTTGTTGATATGGTCTTTCTGCCGCATAACCGTCCTATCGAACAAAACCTTTCCCTCACCCATGCGTCGAGACTCGAGATCGTATGCGCCATAGCAAAAAACAGTCCTCTTTCAAAGCTGGAGTCTGTAAGTCCTCGCGAGCTTGCCGATATTCCGCTTGTGCTTTTTGAGGACAGCTTTTTTCAGACCGAAGAAATAAAAAAACGATTTGCCGCCGAAGATATTCAGCCGCGCATACTCCTGCAGACCGATCAGCTTTCAACTCTCACAAGTATGATATCAAACGAGCTTGCCGTCGGCTTTATCTTCCGCGAGCTTGTCGCGACATCGCGCGGACTTGCGGCAGTTCCACTCACCGAGCCTATGTATGTAGACGTAAGCCTTGCCGCAAAGAAGGATGCCCACATGAAGGATTCGATGAAACGCCTCCGCGAATACGTGAAAAAGCGGACAGAAAGTGAATTTAAAGCGTTTTTGCTATAATCCAAAGCATTTTTACTTGTAGACAATTCATCATTATGATATACTTTGTATATAAACATCTATGATGGGGGAGCAGTTATGTTTAGAATAGGAATTATAGGCGCAGGTGCTATCTCCGATTCCCATATAAAATCGTATAAAGCCAACTCGAATTGCGAGGTTGCGGCAATCGCCGACATCAATCTCGAGCAGGCACAGAAAAAAGCGACTGAATTCGGAATTCCTTGCGCTTACAGCGATTATAATGATATACTTAACGACAAAACCATCGATGCGGTAAGCGTTCTCGTTCCTACTTTTTTGCATAAGGATGTTGCTATTAAGGCACTTGCAAGCGGCAAACACGTGCTTTGCGAAAAACCGCCGGCATTGAACGCAGATGAGGTGCGCGAATGTGTCGAAGCCGCGAAGAAGGCTGGGAAACTTCTGATGTATGCGCTTGTTGCCCGCTTCAGGAACCAGTCGCAGTATCTCAAAAATTATATCGTATCCGGCAGAATGGGCGAAATAATTTCCGTTGATATCGAACGCACCGTCAGATGCAGCACATCGGGCGGTTGGTTTACAAAAAAGAGTATGGCAGGCGGCGGTGTTATGTTTGATGCCGCGATACACGATATAGACCTGATGCTGTATGTTATGGGTTATCCGAAGATAAAGAGCGTAACCGGAAGCGTGAGCTATGCAAACCGTGATCTTCCCTCAAAGATAAATGTTCCGAAATCCACATGGATATCCGCAGATACCAAAAAATATGAATCCGATGTCGAAACATCCGCAAGTGCATATATCACATTCGAGAACGGCGCATACTTATTCGTTAAAGCAAGCAACGTTCTAATGACGGTTAACCCCTCATATTGGACACAGATCTGCGGCGAAAAAGCCGGCGCAAGAATCATGCCGTGGGGGGATCCGAAGCTCGAATTTGTTGAGGTTGGCGAAGATAATTACATAAGAGAGGTCAAGCCGGTCATGGAAACGGGCGATCCGTATCTTGCGGAAGTGAATCACTTCGTTGACTGCTGCATGAACGGTACTGAATGTATATGCAAGCCGGAAGAAGCAATTGAGCTTATGAAGGTAATTTGCGCAATCTACGAGTCTTCCGAGAGAGGACAAACCATTTATTTCTGATAAATTCATTTTTCATAAATCCATCCCCTGGCAGGTGCTTTTTTATAAAGCACCTGCCTCTATTATATGGGTTTGAGGTTGGTGCTCCGAGCGGCGGTGCTCCCCGATAAACACCCATCACGTTAAATTTCGCATTTTATCTTGATTAAAGCGCAAATTTATGATATAATGATATAAATATATCAATCACACGAAAGTGAAACCCGATGGATAATAAATTTGCAAACTCACTTAGCGGCGCGACGCTCGCGTATCTCGGAGACGCGGTGCTCGAGGTTATCGTGCGCCGATATCTCGTCTCACTGGGTATAGCAGACGGCGGTGAGCTGTCTCGCCTGGCACTGAAATTCGTGCGTGCCACCGCACAGAGTGCCGGAATGGACAAGCTGGCGCCCCATCTTTCCGAAGAAGAGGAATACATCTACAAGCGCGGACGGAACGCCAACGGCATTTCGATTCCCAAAAGCGCATCGGCACGCGAATACCGCCGCGCAACCGGCATGGAAGCGCTGTTCGCCTACCTTGACCTTACCGGCAGGACAGAGCGTGCAGAGGAGCTTTTTGGCATCGCATATGCCGATGTAATAGCTGAGCTTGAGCGCCGATAAAGTTCAATCAAATGACGTAGCAAAAGGAAGTCTTTGCCTTGCAAAGACACGGTAATTAATATGAACATAATGCATCTTAAATATGCCGTAGAAGTCGCGAAAACCGGCTCTATAACCAAGGCGGCGGAAAATCTCTTCATGGGTCAGCCCAATCTCAGCAAGGCAATCCGAGAGCTTGAAGAAACCCTCGGCATTACCATATTCAAGCGCACCTCGAAGGGTATCGTCCCAACGCAGAAGGGCGAGGAATTCCTCGTCTATGCCAAGCGCATCCTTGTGCAGATAGATGAGCTTGAATCAATATACAACGGTCACTGCTCAAATAAGCAGGAATTCAGCATCTCCATCCCTCGCGGCAGCTATATGGCATACGGATTCACCAACTTCGTAAAGCGCCTTGACACCGAGTGCGAGATAGAGATATACTATAAAGAGACCAATTCCGTCGAGGCGATATCGAACATCGTACAGTCGAATTATAACCTCGCAATAATCCGTTTTCGCGACGTATTCGAGCAGTATTTCACGAGACTTCTGCGCGAAAAGGAACTAAAAAGCGAGCTTTTGTGGGAATTCCGTTATATCGCGCTCATGTCAAAGGATAACCCCCTCGCAAAAAAGCCGGTGCTGACCTGCGCCGATTTTGCCGACTGCATCGAAATTCTTCACAGCGACAACGCCGTTCCCACGCTTCCGACCATTGAGGCGAAACGTATGGAGAATATCGAAAATTCCAACAAACGTATCTACGTCTTTGAGCGCGGAAGCCAGATGGAGCTCCTTTCAAGCATCCCCGAATCGTTCATGTGGGTGTCGCCGATACCGCAGAAGATACTCGACAGATACGGTCTTGTGCAAAGAAGCGTGTCCGACGCGGACTATAATTACAAGGATATGATAGTCTATCCGCGCTCCTACCGACTCTCCGAGCTTGACCATATGTACATAGAGGAGCTTCAAAGCGTTATATCCTCGCTTGACAAGCTCAAGGTAAAATAATCAACAAAAACTTTTTATCAAAAGTAAATGAAAATGGTAAAATGTAACCATTGACACCACCGAACTTTAGTGCTATAATTAAGTAAAGTAAACACAAATGAGGTTATCACCGTAATGATCACACGTAATTTTGCAGCTGCATATTATTACTATTACTTTTATTTTACGAAAAAAAGTAATAGTGGTTTTTGCTGCGAAAACGAGTGAGCTACCGGGAATGAAATTTCGGTAAGTATAGGAATAACATCACGCTCCGTAGTGAAAAATCACTGCGGAGCTTTTGTTTTTGCAAAAAATAATATCCAAAAGGAGATTTTAAAAATGGTAGTCGTAATC
The DNA here is from genome assembly GCA_017407885.1 of Clostridia bacterium. Next base: position 9,284 of record JAFQVU010000147.1, on the reverse strand, counting down.
AAAGCAAACGCAAACGAAGAGAGAGTATCAAAGCTGATAGAATTCCTAAAGGCGCAGGACGTAATGGTGCATGAGAGCCGCGGACATTTTCAAACGGTTCTCGGACTTGTCGGAGACACAAGCCGCATCGACATCGACACCATATCGGGACTTGACATAGTCGAAACGGTCAAGCGCATCAGCGAGCCGTACAAGAATGCCAACCGCAAATTCCATCCCGATGACACCGTGATAACCATCCCAAGCGCGAACGGTGACATCAATATCGGCGAGGGGTTCACATTCATCGCCGGTCCCTGCTCGATTGAAAGCGAGGAGCAGATCATCTCCGTCGCCGAAGCGGTGAAGAAAGCGGGGGCACAGCTGCTCCGCGGCGGCGCGTTCAAGCCGCGCACCTCTCCGTACGCATTCCAAGGACTCCGCAGTGACGGTATAAAACTGCTTCTCGAAGCAAAAAAAGCGACCGGCATGCCGATCGTGACCGAGATTATGGATGCATCGCATCTTGACCTTTTCGCGGACGTTGACGTTATACAGGTCGGCGCGCGAAACATGCAGAACTTCGAGCTTTTGAAGGAGCTTGGTCACACAAAGAAGCCGATACTCTTAAAGCGCGGACTCGCTAACACCCTTCAGGAGCTTTTAATGAGCGCCGAGTACATCATGGCAGGTGGAAACGAGAACGTCATCCTCTGCGAGCGCGGCATCCGCACCTTCGAGACCGCGACGCGCAATACGCTTGACATATCGGCAGTCCCCGTGCTCCACGAGCTGTCGCATCTGCCGGTGATCGTTGACCCGAGCCATGCGTGCGGCTTATCAAGGCTGGTTCTGCCGATGGCGATGTCCGCGGCGGCATGCGGTGCCGAGGGCGTGATGATCGAGGTGCACAATGATCCGGCGCGCGCGCTCTGCGACGGTCCGCAGTCACTTACACCGGAACAGTTTGACACTGTCGTAAAGCGCGTGAACCGCGTCTTTGACGCGGCGATGACCGAGTGATATCTTACCAAATAAAAAACTGTCCTTGCGGACAGTTTTTTATTTACTTATTAGGATCAAGTAAAGGCCAGTAAGCCTTCATATAGTCGATACCCGACCAAAGCGTCATCACAGTCATCGCCACAGTGGTGATGTATGAAAGCAGATACCAGTCGTGGACGAAGTTGCCTGCCGGAATAACAACCGGATCAAGCAGAACGGTCACGATGCAGACGACCTGTGTCACGGTCTTTACCTTGCCGAGCCATGCCGCCGCAACGACAGTGCCCGACTTGTTGACAACGATAAGGCGCATCGAAGTAATGGCAAGCTCGCGGAAAATGACGATCAGCGACGCCCAAATGAACACGGGGCGGATGTAATCGAAGCGGTAAAGTATGCCGAGCATCGCGCCGAAGACCATAAATTTGTCGGCAAGCGGGTCGATGAACTTTCCGAAATCGGTTACAAGATTGCAACGGCGCGCGATCTGACCGTCAAGCATATCGGTCAGCGCGGTGAGAATGAACACAGCCGCGGCGATAATGCGTATCCACGCCTCGTATGCGGCGAAAAACGCATCGCTCGGAAGCACCAGAACCGCAACAAACAGCGGTACCATTATAACCCTGAGAATTGAAAGCTTATTTGGCAGATTCATGACTGTCCTCCTATGTTATATCTTGTCCCCGACGAGGTCGTAATCGACCGCCTCGGTAATTTTGACTTTTACAAATTCGCCGTCGGAAACGCTTCCTCGCGGCGCACGGAAATATACCTTTCCGTCAATTTCGGGCGCGTCTGCGGCGCTTCTGCCGTAATACGCCTCGGATACGGGATCGTACGACTCGCAGAGCACCTCAACGGTACTGCCTACCGCCGCTTCGTTCTGCTCCTCGTTGATATCCCCCTGCGTGCGCATGATGATATCGTATCTGTCCTGCTTTGTCTGCTCGTCGATCTGATTTTCCATATCGTAAGCCGCTGTTCCCTCCTCGCGCGAGAAGGTGAACGCCCCGAGACGGTCAAATCTCGCCTCTTTCGCGAACTCGCAAAGCTCGGCAAAATCCTCCTCCGTCTCGCCGGGAAAACCGACGATAACAGTCGTGCGGATAACCATACCGGGGACACGCTCGCGCAGTTTTTTCACGACCTCGCGTATCATCTTTCCGTCACCGTGACGGTTCATCGCGCGGAGCATATTATCGGAAATATGCTGGATCGGCAGGTCAATGTATTTGAGCACACGCGGATTGGTTGCAAAAACTTCAACAAGCTCGTCCGTTATTTTGTCGGGATAGCAGTAGAGTACGCGAATCCACGGTATCGAGGTCTCCTCGGTGATGCGTGTAAGAAGCTCGGCAAGTCTGTATTCGCCGTACAGGTCAAGACCGTAGCGCGTTGTGTCCTGCGCCACGATGACAAGCTCCTTCACGCCGATACCCTCAAGCGTTTTCGCCTCCGCAACGATGTCCTCCATCGGACGGCTGCGGAATGAACCGCGTATCGACGGTATCGCACAATAGCTGCAGCGGTTGTCGCAGCCCTCGGCAATCTTCAGGTAAGCGTAATATTCGGGAGTCGTGATGATTCGCTCGCCGCCGAGTTTGACGGTGTTTTTGTCCTCGTATGAGGAATATTTCTTCCCATCAAGCACACTTTCGACCGCCGCGGTAATATTGTGTATGCTTCCGACTCCGAGAATCGCATCAACCTCGGGAAGCTGGTCGAATATCTCATCACGGTAACGCTCGGCGAGGCATCCCGTAACGACAATTCCCTTCAACTTACGGTTTTCCTTGAGCCAGCCAATGTCGATGATATTGTCAATCGCTTCCTGCTTTGCCGATTCGATGAATCCGCAGGTGTTGATAACGATAACGTCTGCCTCGATCTCCTCGGAGACTATTTCGTACCCCGCCGAATACAGCTCATGGAGCATTACCTCCGTATCAAGCTGATTCTTCGGGCATCCGAGAGACACGAAGCCGACTTTTGCTTTTTCTTGTTTGTTCATTTGCTTTTATTCCTTATTTATAATTTCAAACATTGCCTTGCCGCCCACTATTTCGCGGAGAGCGAAGCGATTCCGCGTTCCCCAAACAAAGGCGGACAGCGGAAGCGTCTCCGCCGCATGAACTGCCGCGCATGTAGCGCGGTAGTTCCGCCAACCAAAGGCGGACAGCGAAGCGAATCCGCCGCCCCTTAGCGGTACTCCCCCTGCGCGAAGCGCAAAATAGGACTCCACCTCGGAAGAGCCAAGGAAAGGGGGAGAGCACGAGAGGGGCGAAAACCTGCGGATGATGAGTTGGTTGTCGCCCCTCTCGTATCCGTATCCCCTCTGCCGTGCGAGCACGGCAGAGGACGTCTCCCCGAGCCGCTGTGCGGCGAGGTCTCTTCCCTAAGATTGGCGCACATTCGCCATCGGGATGAAGCTCAACCTCAATTCTCCATCTCCCGTAAAGCGGCGCGCACCTCGGATACTCCGTACCCGAGCCGATACATCGCCGCATAAAAGCTCTCGCGATACTTTCTGTCCGAAAGAGCCTCAAAATCACATTTCCTTTTAACTAACTTCATAAGATTGCCTTCAAAATCAATCTCATCAAAGCACCCGTCAAGATGCTCCGCGAGAACCTCGCGTGAGATTCCCTTCTTATAAAGCTCGCTCTTTATCCTGCTTTTGCCGTACAGCTTAACATTCGCGAGCTGCTCAACCGCCCGCTCAAGTATCCGCCGCTCGTCAATATATCCGAGAGAGGCAAGATACTCCGCCGCATCCTCGGAGATGTACTTGTCAAATCCGCGAGTGCGAAGCTTTGTTTTAAGAGCGGTCTTCGTATTATCGCCGTACGAGAGCAAATCAAGCCCTTTTTTGATCGCTTCCCACAGCTTTGCATCGTATTCACACGTATCAAACTGCTCCGGCGTGAGCGCATACGGAAGGCGTCCGCCACCGATATTTCCAATCTCGAACAGCATTTTCGATGCAAGCACGAGCTTTCTTATCTCCTCGTGCTCTCCGCCGTCCGAGATCTTCACCGTCAGCTCGACCTCCTCGCCCATACGACGTGGGACAAGCTGTGTTATGGTGATCGTGACTGCCATCAGTCATCGTCCGTTTCGAGAATGGAGATGTTGAGCGCCTCATCGTCGGGATCGATATCGTCGCCGTCGCTGTCCTCGTCCGCAAACTCCTGATTTATCATCGCGGCAACCTGATCCTTCTTGCCCATTATCTTTTCAACAAGATCATTCATGATCTCGTCGTTCGATTCAATATACTTACGCGCGTTCTCCTTGCCCTGCGCGATGCGCTGACCGTTATACGAGAACCACGAGCCGCTCTTATGTATAAGATCAAGTTCGACCGCGATATCAAATACTTCGCCCGACTTGGAGATGCCCTTACCGTAAAGAATATCAAATTCTGCTACCTTGAACGGCGGTGCTACCTTATTCTTTACAACCTTGCACTTAACGTGATTTCCGTAAACATCGTCGCCGTCCTTAAGCTGTTCTGCACGGCGGATCTCGATTCTCACCGATGCATAGAAGCGCAGAGCGCGACCGCCCGAGGTGACCTCGGGATTTCCGTAGGAAATACCGATTTTCTCGCGCAGCTGGTTTATAAATATAAGCACGCAGTTCGACTTTGCGGCAACGCTCGAAAGCTTTTTAAGCGCCTGCGACATGAGTCTTGCCTGCATACCGACATGAGATGCGCCCATGTCGCCGTCAATCTCCTGCTGTGTTACAAGAGCCGCAACCGAGTCAACGACTACAACATCAATAGCGCCGGAGCGAATGAGAGCCTCGGCAATCTCAAGCGCCTGCTCACCGCTCGAGGGCTGTGAAACAAGCAGATTATCGGTGTCAACACCGAGTGCCTTTGCATAGATGGGGTCAAGAGCGTTCTCGACGTCAATGTACGCCGCCTCGCCGCCGAGCTTCTGTGTTTCGGCGACAACATGAAGAGCGACGGTAGTTTTACCCGAGGATTCCGGACCGTATATCTCAACGATACGTCCGCGCGGAACACCGCCGATACCAAGCGCCAAGTCGAGCGTCAGCGAGCCGGTTGAAATTGCGCTGACTTCCATTGCCGGCGCTTCACCCATACGCATTATCGTTCCGCTGCCGTATTTTTTCTCCAGCTGACCGATAGCTCCCTCTATGGCTTTCTTTCTTTCTTCCTTATCGGTAATCTGCTGCGGCACGGGCTTACTCTTTGTCTTTGCTTTCATTGGTGTTGTTTCCTTTCGTTATTTTATAAATTTCGTTTGGTGTGTTTATGGGGTTGTTCTCTTTTATAAATCACAAATACGGTTCAAAGCAGACCGAACAAATATTCGGTCTGCCACTATTATACACCAAACAAACGAATAATGCAATACCTTTTTGCGAAATTTTTCCGAAAATCGGCTTATTCCTCGCTGTTTTCGGCAGTATCCGCACTCTCGGCAGTGATTTCTGCCGAAACTTCGACCTCTACTGCCTCAGTCTGGTCATCAGGTATAGCCGCTTCTTCCTCGTCTACAGACACATTGGCGAAGTTGACGATGGACGCGCCCTCAGCGAGTCTCATCACTATTACGCCGCCCGCGCTTCTTCTGTAGAACGGGATACCCGACACGGGAGTTCTGATTATCGTTCCGTCTGTGGTGATGAGCATGATGTCATCATCCTCGGCGACAGTCGCAATACCCGCGAGCATACCGGTCTTTTCGGAGATTCCGTGGCAGGTGACACCCTTGACACCGCGGTTATGTGCAGTAAATTCGGAGAATTCGACACGTTTTCCAAAACCGTTCTCGGTGATGGTGATAAGCGCTTTTTCGTCATCGACAAGCGCGCATCCTACAACATAATCATCCTCGGCAAGCTTGATACCGCGTACACCGCGCGCGGTGCGTCCCATCGAACGCACGTGCGCTTCGTCAAAGCGCGCGCCCATACCGCAGTGTGTTGCGATGATGATACCGTCGCCGCCGTTTGTATGCTTAACAAACGAAAGCTCGTCTCCCTCGTCGAGCGAAATGGCAATCTTACCGCCCTTTCTCTGATACTCGAACTCGGAAAGCAGTGTCTTTTTAACAACGCCGTTTCGTGTTACCATGAAGAGATATTCATTCTCGGCGAATCCCGGTACAGTAATAATCGCCGTGACCTTCTCGCCCTCGGCAAGCTCGAGTATGTTGACTACATTCGAGCCCTTCGCGGTACGTCCCGCCTCGGGTATCTGGTAGGTCTTTCTCGTATGCACCTTACCGGTGTTGGTGAACATCATAACGAGAGCGTGGCTGTGCGCAACGATAACGTCCGCTATAGCATCATCTTCCTTGGTGGTCATACCGATGATTCCCTTACCGCCGCGTCTCTGCGCGGTGTATGTCGATGCCGGCTGACGCTTGATGTAGCCGTCGTTGGTCATCGTGATAACGCAGTTGTGACGCTCGATGAGGTCCTCATAAACGATATCGTCCTCGGCGGCGACAAGCTCTGTCTTTCTCTCGTCCGCGAACTTCTCCTTTATTTCGAGCATCTCGTTTCTGATAATGTCTCTTACCTTATTTTCGTCAGCGAGGATTCCTTCAAGCTCGGAAATGGTCGCGTAAAGCGCGAGCAGTCGCTCCTCTATCTTCTGGCGCTCGAGTCCCGAAAGACGTCCGAGTGTCATCTCAACGATAGCCTGCGCCTGAACGTCGGTGAGTCCAAAGCGTGCCATCAACTGCACCTTCGCATCAGCAATTGAAGCAGACGCGCGGATGACCTTGATGACTTCGTCGATGCTGTCAATGGCTATCTTATAGCCCTCGTAAATATGAGCCTCGCGGCGCGCCTTTTCGAGGTCGAACTTGACACGGCGTGTAATGACCTCTTCCTGATGCGCGATGTAATGTTTAAGTATCTGCTTCAAATTCAGCACCTTCGGCACATTGTCAACCAGCGCGAGCATGTTGAATGCGCAGGTGTCCTGGAGCTGGCTGTACTTGTAAAGCTGATTCAAAATTACCTGACCGTTTGCATCGCGGCGGTATGCGATTTCGATGTGCACCTCACGCGAGCGGTCGGAAAGGTCAGTTATCTCGGTGATTCCCTCGATACGTTTGTCGCGCACGAGGTCGGCAATAGCCTCAACGAGCATCTTCTTGTTGACCTGATAAGGCAGCTCAGTAACGATAATTCTGCGCTTTTCCTCATCAATCTCGCACTTCGCTCTGACCATAACATGTCCCTTACCGGTCGAGTACGCCTCGTAGATACCGTTCGAGCCGTAAAGAGTAGCGGCAGTCGGGAAGTCGGGACCCTTAATAAACTCCATAAGGTCCTTTATCGTGCAGTCGGGGTTGTCCATGAGATAGAGAGTACCGTCGATGACCTCGCCGAGATTGTGCGGCGGAATATAGGTCGCCATACCGACGGCGATACCGATTGAGCCGTTTACAAGCAGGTTCGGGAAGCGTGCGGGAAGCACGCTCGGCTCTTCGCGCGTATTATCGAAGTTGGGAACGAAATCAACGACATCCTTCTCGATATCGCTCATCATTTCGTTGGCGAGCTTCGCGAGTCTCGCCTCTGTATAACGGTAAGCCGCCGCCTTGTCGCCGTCTATCGAACCGAAGTTACCCTGACCCTGAACGAGCGGATAACGAAGCGAGAAGGGCTGTGCGAGACGTACCATCGTGTCGTAAACGGCGGAGTCACCGTGCGGATGATAACGTCCGAGCACGTTACCGACAGTCGTCGCCGACTTGCGGAAGTCTCTGTCGTATGTCAGCTTATCCTCATACATCGCGTAAAGTATACGTCTGTGAACCGGCTTGAGACCATCGCGTACATCGGGAAGCGCGCGCGACATGATAACGCTCATTGAATAAGCGATAAAGGAGCTTTTGACTTCCTGCTCCATCTCAACTCCGATTATTTTTTGGTCCGGAAATTCAAGATTTTCGAGTTTGTCGTTTTTATCCATTACTTTTTTATCCTCATCTTTCGAGACGGCTTGTGCCGCCTCATTTTTTGTGCGGAATTTGCTTTATTTTGTGCGGGTTTTCCACATTCAGGTACTACGAATGTGGAAAAGATTTTAAATACACCTTAAAAATCGGTTTATCGGCTTCACACCTGACTTTTTCGGGTTTTTTATGTTTATTTTACAAAGATTTTACATAAAGTTTTCCACAGGCAGACACGCCGATTGTGGAAAAGTCTGAAAGTGCCCGTCACGCGACACTTTTCACCGCATCAAATATCAAGATTTGTCGCGTAGACCGCGTTCTGTTCGATGAACTCACGGCGCGGTTCAACCTTGTCGCCCATCAGTATCGTGAACATCTCGTCGCACGCCATGGCATCTTCAACCGTTACTTTAAGCAGTGTACGCTGTTCGGGGTCCATAGTAGTCTCCCAAAGCTGCTCGGGGTTCATTTCACCGAGACCTTTGTAGCGGCTGGTCTTTGTGCCGACCTCGCCTATATCGGCGAGTATCGCGTCACGCTCGGCATCGCTGTATGCGTAGTGATTTTTCTTACCCTTCGTTATCTTGTAAAGCGGCGGCTGTGCGAGGAAGATGTGACCGTCCTCGATAAGCTGCTTCATGTGACGGAAGAAGAAGGTCAGAAGAAGTATTCTTATGTGCGATCCGTCAACGTCGGCATCCGCCATTATGATTATCTTGCCGTAACGGAGCTTTTCCATGTCAAACTCTTCGCCGATACCGCATCCGAGTGCCTGAATTATCGGAATGAGTGAAGTATTCGAGTAAACCTTGTCAAGACGGCTCTTTTCAACATTAAGCACCTTACCGCGAAGAGGAAGTATCGCCTGGAAACGGCTGTTACGTCCGCTCTTTGCGGAACCGCCCGCGGAATCTCCCTCGACGAGATACAGCTCGGTCAACTCAACGCGCTTTTCCTGGCAGTCGGAAAGCTTACCCGGCAAAGTCGAACCCTCAAGCACGCTCTTGCGGCGTGTAAGGTCACGCGCCTTGCGTGCGGCTTCTCTTGCACGGGATGCGGCGAGCGCCTTTTCGAGTATCGCCTTTGCGGTTGCCGGATGCTCCTCGAAATATTCGGTCAGCTTTTCGTTCATGAGTCCTGCAACGAGTGTACGCATCTCGGAGTTACCGAGCTTCGCTTTCGTCTGACTCTCAAACTGCGCATCGGTCAGCTTTACGCTGATTATCGCACACAGCCCCTCGCGTGTATCCTCGCCCGACAGTTTTTCATCTGCCTTGAGTATGCCGTGCTTGTGAGCATAATCATTGAGGACGCTTGTAAGCGATTGCTTGAAGCCGGTCT
>JAFQVU010000013.1 GCA_017407885.1 Clostridia bacterium | reverse complement strand
CATGACGGCGCCATGATCATACGTGACGAGCGTATATACTCTGCCGGATGCTTCCTGCCGCTTTCTACAAATGATGATATAATAAAGGATCTCGGTACACGTCACCGTGCCGCAATAGGCATGAGTGAAAACAGCGATGCGGTTATAATTGTCGTGTCGGAAGAGACCGGTACGATATCGATAGCTCTTGAGGGACATCTTAAGAGAAATTACAGCTACAATACCTTGAAAGCAGAGCTTGCACGTCTTCTTGTAACCGATGATATGCCTAATGTCAAGGGCAAAAAGGTTATATCGCGTCTTTCGAGAAAAGACGGCAAAGCGGACAAGGGTACAAAATCGGATAAATAAAGTTTACGGGGTTTTATCGTATGCAGAATGATAATAAACAACCGCTTGTGCAGGATGAACACGAGCAGAATATTGAACAGCCGGACGGTGATTACCGCCGTAATTCAAGTAAGATCAATAACATAACCGCTAAGATACTATGCGTGCTTGCGGCTGTGGTTTTGTGGTTTTACGCTGTTGGAACAGATACGGCTATAATTGAAAAATCTTTCACAGGAATTCCGATTGATATACGTAATCTCGATGTTATTGATACTGAACTTGGTCTTTCGGTAATCAGCGGATACGGCTATACTGTGGATGTTGCTGTGAGCGGAGCAAAGCCTGATATCAATAACCTTTCTATTGATGATATCACCGTATATGTTGATGCCGGCTCAATAACAGAGGCGGGGGAATATTCACTTGAAATAAGGATATCTGTGCCCAGCGGCATAACGATAAGCGGACAGTCTGCCAATTATGCCGAGCTTTATATTGATAAGAGATCTGCAATAAGCGTTCCTGTGGTTGTAGATCCGATATACTCAATAGAATCCGCGTATAAGCTTGGAGAGCTTGAACCGAGCATTGATACTGTTAATGTAACGGGACCGGTAGAAGAACTCGAAAAAATCAAGTGTGCGGTAGTTACATTGGAGCTTGGACGTATTACGAAATCGCTCACCGCTACGGGTAAGCTTGTACTTGTTGGCGAAGGCGGTACACCGATATCCAATCCGTATGTTAAGCTTCAGACTACTGAAGTGTCGGTGAAAATTCCCGTTTATACCGAGAAGGATGTACCACTTACTGTGGGATATAAGTACGGTTATTATAACGACAGCAACGTGAATATCAAGGTAACGCCTGCGACTGTGCGTTTGCGCGGAGAGCCGGATGTGCTTGATGATATAAATAGTATAAAGCTTCTTGATCTTGACGAGAAAAAGATAATGGAAGATACGCTTCAGAAAAACGTCACTATCGTAACTCCCGAGGGGACTGAGCTTGTCGGAAGCCGCAGTGCCGATGTTGAGGTCATCCACAAGGGGACTGTGACACGTGACATTGTGGTATCAAATCTTTCGGTTGTAAATACCGACGGAATAAAATATACGCTTGAATCTCCGGAAATAACCGTGAAATTCCGTGGTACACAGCGCTCGATACAGTTTATATACGAGAATCCGACTTATGTCTTGGCATCAGTGGATCTCAACTACTTAAAAAATGTTACCGGTACGGTATCCGTGCCCGTGACGATTTCGGTGGCAAGTGCACTTGCAGGCAGTGTATATGAGCTTGGCGAATATACCATAGATGTCACGATAGAGTAATTATGAGAAAACAGATAATAGTAAAAAATATCAGACTGCCGCTGACCGCGCCGCTTGAAGATGCCTTCAGGCAGGCACGGCGGCGGCTGTCGCTGACTGACAGAGAATATATCTCGGCGGCGCTTCACAAGCGTTCAATTGACGCGCGAAAGCGAAGCGGCGATGTTCCGAGCTTTGTTATGTCCGTTGCCGTTGAGTGCGACATAAGCGAGCGCAGACTCGAAAAGCTCGCTTCATTGAAAGATGCGGAGATAGTCCGTAGAGACAGTCTTGCTGTAGAATACGGCGAAAAAAAGCTTGATTCGCGCCCACTGATTGTCGGATTCGGTCCTGCCGGAATGTTTGCCGCACTGATGCTTGCGGAGAACGGCTACCGTCCAATTGTCATAGAGCGCGGCGGTGATGTGAAATCAAGAAGTGCGGCGGTTGCCGAGTTTATACGTACCGGAAAACTCGATATTAATACCAATATTCAGTTCGGCGCAGGCGGTGCAGGCACATTTTCTGACGGAAAGCTCGTTACGCGAATCAATGATTCGCGTTGCGCATACGTGCTTGAACGGTTTGTGGAGTTTGGTGCACCCGAGGAGATACTGTGGCTTTCTAAACCGCATGTCGGAACGGACAGACTGCTCGGCGTTGTTGAGGGAATCGCGCAAAGAATTTGCGAGCTTGGCGGCGAGATACTTTATAATACGAAGCTTTGTGATATTGGTATTGATAACGGACATGTCCTCTCCGCTAAAATTGAATCGCGTGCTGCCCAAACGGCGGTGAAAAACGATATTCCGTGCGGTGCGGTTATTTTAGCTGTCGGTCACAGCGCGCGCGACACCTATGATATGTTAGCTTCGCGCGGTGTTATGCTTGTGCCGAAACCGTTTTCTGTGGGTGTGAGAGCAGAGCACTTACAGAGCGACATTGATTCTGCTCTGTACGGTGATGCGTCAGAGCTTTGCGGCAGGGACGGCAAGCGCATATTGCCGCCCGGTGAATACGCGCTTTCATACAGAGAAGCACAGAGCGGTCTTGTTTCCGATTCCGCGAGGGGCGTTTACAGCTTTTGCATGTGTCCCGGCGGAGAGGTTATGGCATCGGCGAGCGAAGAGGGCGGAGTTGTCACAAATGGTATGAGCAGATACGCGCGCGACGGCAGAAATGCAAATGCGGCGATAGTAGTGTCGGTTTTTCCCGAGGATATTGGCTCCGGGTGGCGCGGCGGAATTGAATTTCAGCGAAAACTCGAGCGAGCGGCGTACATTGCCGCCGATACGGGGGAGCACGATTACCGTGCTCCGGTAGAAACACTCGGCGATTTTCTTGAAGGGCGTACATCGCATTTTACCGAGCCGAGCCGTGTGAGACCGACTTACCGTGACGGCGTTTACACGTTATGCGATATGTCGTCGATACTTCCAGCTTTTGTTACGGATATGCTTAAAAAGGGATTTTGCAACTTTGGGAAGAAAATCCGCGGATTCGATGCACGGGACACGGTGCTGACCGGCGTTGAAACCCGAACATCATCTCCTGTGCGGATACTTCGAGGAGAGAATTTGACATCTGCCGCCGCGGATAACCTTTATCCGTGCGGCGAGGGGGCAGGCTATGCAGGCGGCATTACGAGTGCCGCAGTAGACGGAATCAACACAGCGATGCAATTGATGCGCACATATGCACCGATGGAATAAAATCATTTTTTATCGGGAATCTTGCCCACAAATAATAGACCCCATCAGATTTTACATTTAAGTAACAATCATTTCCTTGCAATTTGATATGTAATATGATAAAATAATAATAGTGTGTTTTCGTAAAAAATCGGCGATGATGCAGCGCCGATTTTTTATTGTAGGAGGTGCTTTATCATATTTAAGGAGAAAATAGCCGAGTCTTTTTCGTCGGTATTACCCATAACGGCGATAGTCTTGGTGCTCAGCATAACAGTTGCGCCGCTTGATCCCGGGGTGCTCACATTGTTTGTGCTCGGTGCGCTTGCACTGATCTTCGGCATGAGTTTGTTTACGCTCGGTGCCGGAATGTCGATGCAGCCGCTCGGCGAAGGCATCGGTGTCGTTATGAGCCGCTCGAAACGGACGTGGTTAAACCTCATTTGCTGCTTTGTGATGGGGGTGCTTATCACAATCGCAGAGCCTGATCTCCAGGTGCTTGCGCAGCAGATACCGTCTGTGCCTAATATGGTACTGATTATGGCAGTGGCGATCGGTGTCGGACTTTTTATCGTTGTTTCGATGCTAAGGACAAAATTCGGAGTACACCTTAACTATCTGCTCATCGCATTTTATATCATTGTTATGATACTCGCGGCGTTTGCTCCGTCTGATTTTATTCCGGCAGCATTCGATTCGGGGGGAGTTACTACCGGTCCGATCACTGTACCGTTTATAATGGCGCTTGGCGCAGGTATGGCTACCGTAAGGGGCTCACACCATGGCGAGGAAAGCTTTGGTACGGTTGCTTTTGCGAGCGTGGGACCGATAATGTCCGTTCTGATACTTTCGATTTTCTATACCCCCGAGGCTTCGGCGACAACGTCAACTATTGCCGATATACATACCACGCGCGATGCGTTCATGCTGATTGTGAATGAACTTCCGCATTACGCATATGAAATGCTGATGGCATTCCTGCCTATTGTTGCAGTGTTTGTGCTGTTTCAGCTTATCTTCCGTCGCTTCCACGGCAACGCGCTGCCGAGAGCGATTATCGGCTTTGTTTATACCTATGTAGGTCTTGTGCTCTTTTTAACGGGTGCAAATGTCGGATTTATGCCAGCCGGTCAATTGATCGGTCATGTGCTTGCCGAGACGGAATTTCGCTATATCCTCATACCGGTGGGTATGCTTGTCGGTTGGTTTACCGTTGCCGCCGAGCCTGCGGTGCATGTGCTTAAAAAGCAGGTTGAGGAAATTTCAAACGGTACTATCACTCAAAAGACTATAGGAATAGGTCTTTCAGTCGGTGTGGCTTTTTCGGTCGGAATTGCGATGCTTCGTGTGCTGACCGGTATTCCGCTTCTGCCGTTTATGATAGGTGGATATCTTATTTCCCTTGTTATCAGCTTCTTCGTGCCTCGCCTTTACACTGGTGTGGCATTCGACTCGGGCGGAGTTGCAAGCGGACCGATGACGACAACATTTCTGCTTCCATTTGCTATGGGCGCATGTACAGCGGTTGGCGGAAACCTTATGACGGATGCATTCGGTATCGTCGCAATGGTCGCTATAACACCGCTTATCACAATACAGTGTATCGGTCTTATCGCGGAGCTTCGTCATCGCTCCAAGCATAAGCAAGCCGTTGCGGCGCTTGAGAGTATTGACGACTGCATTATCTATTTTGATGACGAAAAGGAGGCGGCATAATGGAACGTATAATGTTGCTTCTGACTATTACAAAGCGCGGCGAGGGTGCGAAGATTATTGATACGCTCAATTCCCACTGCATAACGTGGCATCTGCGCTCTGT
>JAFQVU010000146.1 GCA_017407885.1 Clostridia bacterium | reverse complement strand
GTCAACTCCCGCTTCGATTGCCTTGATAAGAGTCATAGATGCAACGCCGGCGGTGTAGTGGGTATGAAGCTGAATCGGCACCTTGACGGTCTCCTTGACCGCCTTGACGAGGTCGTATGCATCGTATGGCTTGAGAAGTCCTGCCATGTCCTTGATGCAGATCGAATCAGCGCCCATTTCTTCAAGCTGACGCGCGTATTTTGTATAGTATTCCGTGGTATAAACGGGGCCGGTTGTGTAGGAGATAGCCGCCTGCACATGACCGCCCTCTTTTTTGGTTGCGTTGATTGCTGTCTTTAGGTTGCGCGGATCGTTGAGTGCATCGAAGATACGCAGAATGTCGATGCCGTTTGCGATAGACTTCTGAACGAAGTATTCAACGACGTCATCGGCGTAGTGACGGTACCCGAGAATATTCTGACCGCGGAACAGCATCTGGAGCTTGGTGTTCTTGACTGCCGCACGGATCTTGCGAAGTCTCTCCCACGGATCTTCATTTAAAAATCTCATGCAGGAGTCGAACGTAGCGCCGCCCCATGCCTCGAGAGAGTGATATCCGATGCCGTCCATCGCTTCAAGGATGGGAAGCATCTCATCTGTCGTCATGCGTGTCGCAACGAGTGACTGATGCGAGTCACGCAGGACCGTTTCGGTAATTTTAACTTTAGCCATTTGTGTATGCCCTCCATTATATCGGATTTGGGTTGTATGTATTATTTAAACATTGAGAGGAATACGCCTGCCGCAACAGCCGAGCCGATAACGCCGGCAACATTGGGACCCATTGCGTGCATGAGAAGGAAGTTCGCTGGATTTGCCTTCTGTCCCTCAGCCTGTGCGACACGTGCCGCCATAGGAACAGCGGATACGCCGGCAGAACCGATAAGGGGATTTATCTGGCCCTTTGTGACAATACACATTATCTTACCGGTGATAAGGCCGCCGCAGGTCGATACGCAGAACGCGCACAGACCGAGGATGATAATGAATATAGTCGTCGGGCTCAAGAAATTCTCCGCATTTGCGGTAGCGCCGACTGAAACGCCGAGGCAGATGGTGACAATGTTCATCAGTTCATTCTGTGCGGTCTTCGAGAGACGGTCGGTAACGCCGCAAACATTAAGCAGATTGCCGAGCATGAGGAATCCGATAAGCGGTGCCGCATCGGGAACGATAAGCGTTACGACAACAGTAACGACGATAGGGAAGAGAAGCAGTTCGGTGCGCGATACGGGACGGAGCGGCTTCATAACGATCTCACGTTCCTTTTTGGTGGTGAGCAGTCGCATAAATGGCGGCTGGATTATCGGAATCAGCGCCATGTACGAGTACGCCGCGATTGCGATAGCACCGAGCAGTGTCGGAGCGAGCGTCTTTGTGACGAGTATCGCCGTGGGACCGTCCGCGCCGCCGATGATGCCGATAGCCGCCGCTGCTTCGGGTGAAAAACCGATAAGCAGTGCGCCGAGGAATGCAACAAACACGCCGAACTGCGCACCTGCTCCCATAAGCAAGCTCTTGGGGTTGGCAATGAGCGCGGTGAAGTCGGTCATCGCGCCAACGCCGAGGAATATCAGCGAGGGGTAAATGCCGAGCTTGACGCCGAGATAGAGGAAGTCGATAAGACTGCCCTCATGAAGAAGTCTTGCGCCGTCAAGTCCACTCGGATCAAGGAAAAGCTCCATGTGAATGAGGTTTGCGCCGGGGAGATTTGCAAGGAGCATACCGAATGCAATCGGAAGCAGGAGCAGAGGCTCGAACTTCTTTGCAATAGCGAGGTAGATGAGCACAAAGGCTATCCCCCACATGACAAGTGTTTTCCACGAGCCGCCGGCAATCATCTGTGCGGCGCCGGTGGAATTTATAAAGTTGTTGATGGTGTCTAACATAGCTGTACCTCTTTATATGCAGAGGTATCAGTTCATTGTTACAAGAACGTCGCCGGAGTTTACGGATGCGCCCTTTTGAACATTTACAGAGGAAATTGTGCCATCCTCGGGAGCAGGGATGTCATTTTCCATCTTCATCGCTTCAAGCACGCAGATAACGTCACCCTTCTTTACTGCCTGACCCCCGGCGACATTTACCTTAAGGATAGTTCCGGGCATCGGAGCGCTTACGCTTACTGCGCCGACGGTGCCTGCCGGTGCGGCGGCTTTAGGTGCCGGAGCGGCAACGGGAGCAGGAGCGGCAACGGGAGCAGGAGCGGCAATGGGGGCGGGAGCTACTGTCGGTGCAGGTGCCGCTACAGGTGCCGGAGCGGCAGCAGGAGCGCTTACGCCTGCTCCAAGCTCTTCGACCTCGACCTCATATACATTACCGTTTACGGTTACACTGAATCTTCTCATTTTTATGATCTCCTTTATAAAATGTTATTTTGATGCCGTGCGACGAAAGGACACGACTCTGAAGGATGTCTGGGGTTTGTCAAGTGTGGCGGCTATAGCCGCGGTAATGACGGCAACAAGCTCCGCATCGTTTGGGGCACTTTGTACCGGAACAGACTGTGGTATGGGTGCCGGAGCGACTTCGGTAGCCTTGGAAGTTTCCTCACTGTCGCCTTTGTAAAATACAAGCTTGAACACGGAAAGGACTGCCCAAAGTATTATAAGTACAGCGAAGATAACGCCCATTCCGAGCAGAGCAGTCTGCAGACCGAACATGAGTCTGTCGGAAAGAGGCGCTGAATTGCTCACCTCGTCACCAAAATTTAATAAGCTGTCGAGAAATTCCATTTGTACGTCCCCCTATTATAAAGGAAGATTGCTGTGACGCTTCGGAATACAAAGTGCGTTCTTTGCGCCGAGCATCTCAAATGCGGCAGATGTACGCTGACGAAGCTCGTCGAGGCTTATGATATCGTCGATCTCGCCTGCTTTTGCGGCGATAACAGGGGATGCCATAACGCTGTCCCATGCCGCTTCAACCTCGCCGCGCTTTGCGTTGTCGGTAACCTTTTCGTTCCATGCAAATGCAACAGCGCTCTTTGTCGGCATTGCGCTTATCTTTGCATTTTCGGATGCGAGCGCGATATCTGCTCCGAGTGATTTTGAACCCATGAGAGTATAAGCCGCGCCGTAAGCCTTGCCGAGCACAACGGTTACTTTTGCGGTCTCGCTTGATGCATAAGCCGATGCAAGACGTGCGAGTGCCGCGCCATACTTCGCATTTTCATCAGCGGTAGTTGCCTCATACCCCTCGGTATCAACGAGAGTGAGAAGCGGAATATCAAAACAGTCGCAAAAAGAGATAAAACTTGCTGCCTTTTTAGCCGCACATGCGGTAAGCTTGCCGTTCTTTACGGCAGGATTGTTAGCCGCAACGCCGATCACCATGCCGTTAAGCGTGATAAATCCGGTAAGCATTGAGCCTGCGTGCTCTGCGCCAAGCTCGAGGAATGCCGCATCATCGGAGATTGCAGTGATAACGTCAGCCATGCTGTAGGCGTCGTTTGCGGTGATTGCGGAAACATTAGGCGTGAGACGGTTTATCTCGTCAGTGCTTGACGAATAAGCGGTACCGTCGGCGTTGTTCTGTGGAATGTAGGAAAGCAGACGGCGTGTGTATGCGAGTGCATCGGTATCGCTGTCGCAGACGGTGTGAATCTGACCGTTTTTTGCGGCGGTTTCGATCTTACCGTGATCTGCGGCTTTGTCAAGCTCATTCATTATGAAGGGCGGATTTACATAGAAGCATGCATCCTTTGCACCGATCAGTATATCGAACATGGAAGCGACTGCCGCACATGCGCCGCCGCAGTTGCCTGCGATGACGGCGATCTGGGGAATAACGCCGGATGCGTCGGACACCTTCTTCATTATCTTACCGTAACCTGCGAGTGCGCTGACACCCTCGAGGATGTATGCGCCTGCGCTGTCGAAAATGCCAATGATAGGGGCGCCGTTCTTGATCGCAAGCTCGTAGAGATCGCAGATCTTCTTTGCGTGCATCTCACCAATCGCGCCTTTCATTCTTGAAAAATCCTGTGCGAACGCGAATACGAGTCTGCCATCGATAGCTCCGTAGCCGGTGACGACACCCTCAAGCTCACATTCACTGCCGCCAAGCTCTGCGGCGACGCTGTGTGCAAACGCGCCGGTCTCGGCGAAAGTACCATCGTCAAAAAGAGCGGTTATGCGTCTTTTTGCACTTGAGGATTCATTCGCAGCAAGTGCGCGCAGTTCTGCCGCCGACTTGAAATTCGGCAAACTGTTTTGCGTAGTGTTCTCCATGTATTTACCTCCCAAAGCGGTTATTGTATAAATTTACGGATAAAAGTGTAAATATGTTAAAAATATCACAAAAAGTATATCTTTTTTATATAAATACCATTCTACCCCATTATAATATTATTATAAAACAAAATTCGTTTTTTTTCAATATGCAAATTGCTTTTTTTAAGGTTTTTTTACAATACTATTATATGCATTTAGACGATTTCTTAT
>JAFQVU010000145.1 GCA_017407885.1 Clostridia bacterium | reverse complement strand
GACGGCCTGCACATGGACGATTATTTTTATCCCACTACCGATGCCTCCTTTGATAATGCGGCATACGTTGATTACGTTCGCGGCGGCGGAAAGCTGAGCCGAGAGGATTGGCGTAGGGAACAGCTTAATTTGCTGGTTTCGGGCCTATGGAATACTGTTAAGGCGCAAAATGGTGATATGCTGTTCGGCATCAGCCCTGCGGGTAATTTCAATACAGTCTATAACAGCCAATTTGCGGATATTTATACCTGGTGTGCAAAGGAAGGCTATATCGACTACATTTGCCCTCAGGTGTATTTCGGCTTTGAGCACGGATCCTGCGATTTTGTTAAGGTTGCTACAACTTATCAAAGTATGATAAAGACCGACAAGGTCAAGCTTATAATCGGTATGACCCTTGGCAAGGCGTTAAGCGGCTCTGAGGGCGGCGAGGATAAATGGGCAGGAAACGGCAAGCGAGAGTGGATAGAAAATAAGGACGTACTGCTTCGCGGACTTGAATATACCAAGAAGCTGCCTCGTTGCTCCGGTGTCGCATATTTCTGTTACCAGTATTTTTATCACCCCACATCAGGCTCTCAGGTGACAGGAACCAAGGCGGAGCGGGATAATTTCCTGCCGCTGCTGAAGGAAATATCCTGGAATTAATTTTTCAAAAATGTCTTGACTTGATTGGAGTAATGTAATAAAATAATGATTAATATATTGCGCACACGCGCTGTAATAAAGAAAGGAATGAAATAATGAAGAAACTCGTTTTATCCATGATTCTGATCGCGGCTCTCGTAAGCTCGATCGTTCCCGTGGCTGTATCTGCAGCACCCGAAGGAACTCCCATTTCCACAGCGGCCGAGTTCGAAGCAATGCAAAGCGGCGGCACATACTATCTTGCCAATGACATCGATTTTGGCGGCAAGGTTTATGAAAGCTACATACTCAGCGAGTTCAGCGGTGTGCTGGACGGTAACAATCACAGTCTTCTTAACTACTCTATCGATGGCACCGGCGCCAGCACTGACTGCGGTACTATTCTCCGTGCAAACAAGATAGGAAGTCTTGAGATAAGCAACCTGACTCTCGGTTCCAAGGATGCTCCCATTAAGCTGACCACCGATGCACAGGGCAAGAGTCACGGCCTTCTGTTTGGCGCGCAGGAAAACGCCAATACAGCTACTCTGACCAATGTTACCATTTACGGTGATATCAGAATAGCTTCCAGCGGCAAGGTGAATGCCGGCGGATACATCGGATACAGCCGTGCCGTTACATTTAACGGTTGTAACTACTACGGCAGAGTTGAGGTCGGCACAGGCCCTAACGACGCGGATGAGGTTTATCATAACGGCGGTGGCTTTATCGGTTCAGCAAACAGCGATATGACCTTCTTTGAGAACTGCACCAACTACGGTACGATCATTTCCCACTGCTCCTCCGTTGAAGCCCGTGCGGCAGGCCTTGTGTGCTATACCGGTTATTCTGCCACATTTACCAACTGTGCAAACTACGGTGACATTACAGTCAACGATTGCGGGCTTCAAATGGCCGACGGTCAGGCTGCAGGCTTGGTTGCACACGCCAATAAGACTTCCCCCGTTATCTTTGAGGATTGTGCAAACTACGGTCGCGTTCAGTGCTCCAATTGGTGTGCGGGCTTTGTTGCAAACGCAACATCCGGTGCGTTCTTTGACAATTGCGTCAACGAAGGTGAATACACAAGAGATGCTATTGCAAAAGGCCCATTTGTGGCTTATCTTAGCGAAACCGCTATCGTGGAGTTTGACTCTGTGTGCATCGACAAGACCGATCCCAATACCTACTATGGTCCTGAAGAGGCTGAGACAACTCCCGCAACACAGGAAACAACTCCCGCTGAGGAGACTCCCGTCGAAACTACCCCTGTAGTTGAGGAGACGACTCCCGCTGAAGAGGATCCCGTAGAGACCACTCCTGCTGAAACGACCCCCGCTTCCGCAGAAACCACTCCTGCTCCCACACCCGACCCCAAGGGGTGTGGATCCGCGGTAGTTTCCGTTGGAATTCTGGCGGTTATCGGCGGCGCATGGATCGCGCTTAAGAAGAGAAAATAAATCACGTATAAAAATCGCGGATACTCATATGAGTATCCGCGATTTTTACTTATTAAAAGAAAAAAATTGTTCCCACGTCTGTCAATGGAGTGTTTCCCAAACAGACGATCTTTTTGCCGTGGTATGCGCAAAAATTACGTATTGCTGCGTGATCCGGGTGAGTTGAAATATCGCCACAAAAGTAAACTGTGTCACCACAGCGCCCCGACGCGCCGCCGATGAAGCCTGTGTCATATCCCTCAAGACTAACGTGTCCGGGGGATATGGTGAGTACGTCTATGCCGGCAGATCTTGCCGCGGAAGCAATACCGCAGTCGGCGGTTATTATTGCATTGTCACTGACAATGCACACAGAGCATTTGGTGTAGCCTTGCTTGACGTTAATGGTTTTTTTTCCTTGGTCGGCGCAATATTCCTTTATCTGTTCGGAGATAGCTTTCTGGGAGAATATGACATTGTTTCCTACACAGGCAGCGTTGAGAAGCACGTCGTGCGGATAGGTGTCCCCGACAGTCTCGTCGATAAACGTAAGCTCAAGATATGCCGTGCGGCATATTGTTTCAAGTTGACTCCGGGCGATTTTGTAGTATTCGCGGTGAGTCAGCAGCCGTTTACCGGCTTGTAATATCAGCATATCCGGATGGGAAGCTACAGGGGCAGGGAGCAACGGTAGTGGTGGAAGAAGGATTACTTCAAAGCCTAATTTTTGGAGCGCCTCCGCACATTCTGTGGGCGCTTTTATGTCTGTTACAGCTAACATATATACCTCAAAAAAAGATACAAAGAAAGGCAGACACTTTAACATGTCTGCCGGACTTTGGCATAAACTCAATTAAGCGCGGGTGATCTTTCCCGAACGCATGCAACGAGAGCAAACGGTGACGGTCTTGGGTGTTCCGTCAACGATAGCCTTAACCTTGCGGATATTGGGTTTCCATGCTCTGTTTGTTCTGCGGTGTGAGTGAGAAACATTCTGACCGAAGGTAACGCCCTTTCCGCAAACGCAACATTTTGCCATTCCTGACACCTCCTAATTGCACACAAAGTGTACTTTTATTGATAAATTATTATATTTCGAGCAACATTTTGTATTATAGCATATAAATCCTCAAATTGCAAGAGTTTTTTTGAAAAAATGCTGTAGCAATCGAGAAAAAGTTTGAATTTTTTTTGAAACAGACCGGTGTTATTCGGTTACAGTACCGATAAGCAATCCGTCCAAAGGCTTTTGGGATAGGATAAGCATTCCACCAATAGCGCTGTCAGTGATCTCGTCCTTGGCGCATGCCTTTTCAAGAACAGTGCTGTTATCGAGTAGGCGGCTTATTTCAGCTTCAATATTGTCGCTGCACAGAGCAGTGGCAGCGATTACGTCGCCGCGACGTACAGCTGTTGTGACGTAGCTCCACATTCTGCGAAGCTCTTCGAAGACCGGCAGGCCGGTTTCGTTTGTGCGGGGCGAGAGCAAATAGAGATATTTTGCGTTTCCGCATGCTTCGGCATGGTTGACATGCGGCCGTTTTGCCATGGCGGCAACCGTGATGGTTGGTATACAGGTGTTGTCGAAAATTATTGAGCTGTCTCTATCCGGAACGTAGTACTCGATCAGCGCTCTGTAAACTCCGAGAAGTGCCTCAAGAGCGGTGTCCATCATAGCGCAGGGAAGTGTAATTTTGACAGAGACGCAAACGCTACTGTAATCTGCACCGTGAGCAATACACTCAGACATTGCTCTGAGAATAGTTGCCATGGAGGTCAGGTAAGCATTTGAATCAAGGGCAGCCGTGTGGGTGGCCAACAGCACGGAGTAGTCGGATACGAATTGGGAAAAAGAGCCGGTGGGCTTGCTTGCATCGCAAAGTTGAGGCTGTAACCACACTTGACGTGTAGGGGCAAGGGAGGATATAAAATTCATATCCCATGTGGTATTGTTGAATTTTTCGTGCTTGACAGCCAATTTGTTGCCCGAGGCAAGGCTACCTATGACAATGCATGGAATGGACAAGGATTTTGCTTGCTCGCTGAATGCTGTAAAACCTGCACGGTTGATAACTGCCAAAACCCATCCGTGACACGCATCGCATAATGCCTCGGGGGCGCAGGGCTGTCTTATGGGCAACGCAGTGGCGTCTATAGAAGCACCAACGTTGAATTTGCATACGGCATCAATAAGTCCCAGCTCACCTATGATCGCGCCTGCCTCTACACAGGCGGCGGTAGGCTCTTCCAAGAGTGCGGTTATGTTGTTATAGAATTGATCTGCTGTCAGATCGGGCGTGCGAGGGAGCAGGGTAAGCAGGCTGCCGGGGGTATATTTGATCTTGCGGCTGACCTTGCCTATGGATCCGTCGCGGGTGGACAGTATATCTGTGCAGCCGTTAAGCAATAGTTCGATCTTGGCCGATCCACCTATTGCAAACATATAATTTGAGGCGGATGTTACTTCTTTTCCTGCCATTTCCATGTAATGGGCAGGTACCCTCTGTAATTCCCGTATTGAAGGTGCGTCGCTTGTAATTCCGAGCGCTTTTCGCTTGGACATAAGGTCGGCGTAAGTGTCAGCAATCG
>JAFQVU010000144.1 GCA_017407885.1 Clostridia bacterium | reverse complement strand
CTGATGTGCACCGCCCGGCATACTGAAATCGCGGCCTGCACCGAACGCATACGCGCGAGAACTTCCGTATTTGGATATAACCGAGAGATCAGAGAGGCAGGAGCCGCATACTACAAGGTCCTTGCCAACTGCTTCCTTTGATGATTCCACCATATCAAGAACATCCGAACTGTCCGGAGCACACCAAACATAATGGAAGAAACGCACTTCAGGTATAAAGCCGTCGCCGATAAATCCAAGAGGAGCAAGGCGCTCTTTGATTGCGCTGTCTACTTCGTCAAACTCGGCTAAAATTTCTTCCTTTGTACGGTCTGTATAGAAAGTGAAATAGATAGATCCAACTCCGAGATCGGTACAGTGGTTGCCGGCGTGTACATCCATATAACGAAGAGCGGTAGCCGGAATGTCAGTATCTGCATAGAATGGATTCTCGGCGAGCTCTTTTCTGCGTCTTTCGCCGAATTTTTCAATCTCTTCAATAACTATAGGCAAAGCGGCCGCTGTGCGGTATGCACTGTCAAGAGTGCCGTCATAGTGGAATTTATAAGAATATTCTGAACCGCCAGAGCCACAGTGCCATATTACATCAAGACCGTCCATACTTACAATTCTTGGGCACGGGTATTTCATGACAGCCGCCATTGCGCCGTGTGAACCGCCGTGCTCCTCGTCGGAATATGCGGCGAAAAGGAGATTCTTCTTCGGAACAAAGCCTTCTTCCTTGAGAAGCTTCATAATGAACATTGCAGCGGCAAGTGCATACTTGTCATCGCATGCACCGCGTCCGAAAATTTTGCCGTCAACAATATCACCGGAAAGCGGACCGTGTTCCCAGTTATTGATATCTCCGATTTCAACTGTATCTGTGTGTCCCATGAGCATCAGCTCGTCGATGTCCTCACTTCCCTTGTAGCGAGCGACAACATTGTATCTCTCTTCAAGAGCATGTCCTGGTATATAATCGGGGTGCTGTTCAAAACCGTCGATAGAGAGGGGAGAATATATGTCGCTTTCGAGTCCCATATCGAGGCACATCTTATGTATAAGCTCTGCAAGCTCCTTTTCGTTTCCGCCGGTGCGGAAATTTTCAGTATTGATTTTGATAAAAGTGCTGAGTAAATCGAAAAGCTCGTCCTTTCTGTTTTCTATAAGCTCTAAAATACGCTTGGTTTCCATTTTCTTTGTGTCTCCTTTAAGATTAAATATATGAAATGTTAAAAACGTTAGATGTTGTGAATTACATCAGAAAGAAGCATCTTAAAACGTTCGGATATCATTGCCGCTGTGTCAAGAACTTCTTGCTCGGTGAGCGGATTCCCTGTTATTCCTGCCGCCATATTGGATACGCAGGATATGCAAAGCACCTTGATTCCTACTTGTGCCGCAAATATAACCTCTGCAACGGTTGACATGCCCACGAGATTTGCGCCCATTAACTTGAGCGCACGTATTTCCGCGGGAGTCTCATACTGCGGACCGGTCATGTACGCATAAACCCCCTCTTTGAGTTCGTAACCGCGATTCTTTGCACAAGCTTTGGCAAGCTCACGAAGTTCCTTGTCGAATACAGACTGCATATCAAAGAAACGCTCACCGAACTCGGGGATATTAGCGCCTCGCATCGGCGACATGGGCGAAAGCTTTATCTGATCGGTTACGCAGACAAGGTCTCCGGGCACGATCTCGCGGTCATCGTTGTAGCCGATGCCGCCTGCGGCATTGGTAATAATCATTTTGTCAATTCCGAGAAGCTTAAAAACGCCGATCGGATAAGCGGTCTGCCACATTTCCCAACCTTCATAATAGTGGAAGCGCCCATTCATTGCAAGAACAGTCTTTTCACTGCCGTCATCGTAACAGATCTTGCCATAGACAAGCTCACCCTTTTGATACGATACGGTAGATGTCGGGAAATGCGGTATCTCGCGGTAAGGTATTACAATCTTATCAGCAAGCCTTTCGGCAAATTCTCCGAGTCCGGAACCGAGAATAACTGCGATATCGGGAGCCGAGCCAATGCGCTCCGCAATGTATGCCGCTGATTCACGGTAATCGTTATATACAGCCTTTGTCATAAAATACTCCTTTGTATTATAGTTATATTTAACCGATAAATTCACGAAGCAAAGAATCACTCGGAACAAGTTCAGGTGATATTGAATCCAGCTCCTTAAGCTTTCGGGAAATATCGTATGCTTTCGGGAAATAGGGATTATCTTCAGGTACAAACGAAAGAATTTCGGGAAGCACTTGCTTCATTAGATATATTTCGTACCCCATGAATGAATTGATTTTCAAATCAACGCTGTCGGCATATGGAAGTATAGAACGGTCCTCATTAGCGGCAACTGAACCCCAAAGATAGAACGTAAACTCCGGTGCCGCACCTCGGAATTTGTAGTCGCGCACAAGACGTCGCAAGAGCCTCAGTTCACGCTTGAAAAAGTATGCCTCTCCTACTTCGAGGTCGTTTTCAATGCAAATATATATAGATTTATAATTATCACCGAAAAGCGCGGTTACTTCCGGGTAGATAGCCTGGATTCCTTCAAAAATAAACACACTGTTCTCATCAGGGTCTACAGTTTCGTAATGTGTACATCTGCCGAGTGTAAAATCATATATCGGTAAATCGGTCGGATCACCTGCAATAATAGAAGCAGTACGTTCAGCGAGGAGATTAAGATCAATAGCGTTCACTGAGTCATAATCTATAGATTTCTCCTGCATGAGCGCTTCTCTGTCAAGCGTATCGCGTTCACGAAAAAAGTTGTCAATCGAAACAAGATGAACATCCGCACCGTTTGCTGTAAGGGCGGCGGTCAGTTTTGCGGCGGTAGTAGTCTTACCCGAGCATGTGGGACCCGACAATGCAATAATTTTTACGCCATCTCGGACAACCTCGGCACAGACCTCATCAAGGCGCGCCTCGAATTTCGCTTCGCATTCACGTATAAAATCGATTTTCTGATTTTCGCTTCCGATACGGTTGGTTAATTTTATCATTGATATATGCTTCCTTTCAAGCTAAAGGGGAGGATGTATTATAAATATTTTATTGTACTTCGAATTTAAAGAACTCTTCACATCGGCGAAGCTTTTCATTCATCGAAGCCTCTGCATCCTGCGCAAGATATTCATATGGATATTTTGGCTCATAAATTCGTTCAATATACTTCTTTCCGTTTTCATCAGTACGTACGAGCTTGGTAACTGCCCCCGCTCCGACTGCAAAGATAGAATGAAGCTCTTCCATCATAAGCACGTTATAAAGTCCGTCAAATCCTCGCTGTGAATATCCAACATTTTCAAGATTTCCGACTGTATTTTTCTGACGGTAAACATAATAAGGATGGTATCCCGCATTTTTGAGCGTTACCTGCGAGTAATCCACCGCCTTGACGGTCTCATCCGCTGAACGGTTGTATATCTCGGTGTCGAGGCGCAAGATTTCAGATGATTTTTTTACGCAGAAAGTATGCACAGTGACATTTTCAGGCGCAAGACGTATGATTTTGTCGAGAGAACGTGAGAATCCACGGTAACCGTCACCGGGAAGTCCGGCGATGAGGTCAGTGTTTATCTGCTCAATACCTATCTCTCGTGCGGCTTCGTATGCGCGCATGAAGTCTGATACAGTATGCCGTCTGCCAATCTCGCGAAGCACCTTGTCATTCATCGTCTGGGGATTTATACTTGTTCTCGTGACTCCGAATTCCTTTGCAACGGCGAGCTTTTTCTTGGTTATGGTATCCGGTCTGCCGGCTTCAAGCGTAAACTCGTGCAGTCGTTTGATCGGTATGTTGTCAGCGAGTGTGCCAAGCAAAAACGCCAGTTGTTCATCAGAGAGAGTTGTCGGAGTTCCGCCGCCTATGTAAACGGTGAGTATTTTAAAGCCGCGCTCACGCAAATACGAAAGCATTTTTCTCGCATCTTCACATATGCGGATGATATAGTCTGGAATAAGCGACAGCAGTTTTTGGGTTGAATACGATACAAACGAACAGTATGAACATCTTGTTGGGCAGAAAGGTATTGACACGTACACCGAGCAGGTGTATGGCTCTCTTCCCTCTCCGGCGAGACGTATAACCTTCTGCTCACTTCGAGCGATTTCAACCGCGAGTGCAGCCTTTTTGGGGCTTACAAGATATTCACGCGTAAGGACATTGCGCGCCGCCTCGGATGAAAACACACGAACACCATTTTCATCACGCGCAGAAATAAGCTCTGCCGCAATCTTTGCAGGACGTATGCCGGTGAGTATCCCCCATGCCGGACGGCATCCGAACATCTCATAACCGGCATCAAGAGCGGCGAGTCCTGCTGCAATCTTTGATGCCTTTGTACGTGGATCATGATGTCCCTCGCCGAATCCGTGCGATTCACCGCACTTGACGGTCTTTTTGGCAAATCCCGTATAGCCGACGCTTGTAAATCGGCATGATACCTCAACGGCATCGTCAAAATCGCGCCGCCAGAACTCTGCCATTTCCTCTGCGCTTTCATCCTCGCTTTCGGCGAATGTTGCGCCTGGGAAATACAGCATGCATATCGTCTGCAAGTAGTATTTATTTAGATCTCCGTTTATTTTTAAATACATGACCGTTAACTCCGAATCATTATTTTTTGAGCACGGCGCTGTCCATATCAATTGTGACAGGGCCGTCCGCTAAAAAGGTTATCTTCATATCTGCGCCGAATACGCCGTTTTCTGTGTGAATCCCACGCTCACGAAGCGCATCTGACAAATACTCATACAGCTCGCTTGCTCGTACAGGCACTTCTGCTGCGAAATAATCCGGGCGGTTTCCCTTGCGGTAGTCAGCGCCGAGAGTGAAATTAGACACGACAAGTGCACTTCCACCGACATCCTTTACTGAAAGATTGAGTTTGCCGTCGGCATCGTCAAAGATGCGAAGCTTGCTTATTTTCTCGGCAAGCAGATCGGCATCTGCTTTTTCGTCTCCCTTGAGAACGCCGAGTAAAATGAGCAGTCCATGTTCAATTTTTCCTGCCGGCTCACCATCGGCAATGACGGATGCGGAAAGTGCTCTTTGCAATATAGCTTTCATAAATTTTATGACTCCTTATATCACGCAAATCCGCGCACTACGTCAACAACGCCTGAAATACTCTTGAGGCGTGAGACGATAGAATTTACATGATCGGTATTTTTGCATGCAATGCTGAGATTGAGTATTGAGGAATCGCCCTGACACTTTTGAGAATTAATTGAGATAATGGATACTCGCATATCTGCGAGTGCCACAGATACATTTGCGAGAAGTCCGAGTGTGTCTTTGCAGTAGATCTGGATAAATGCCTCGTAATTCGGCTTTTCCCACTCTGCGCCCACATCCCACCATGCCGAAACAAATCTGTCACGGTCAACATCGCGCTTCATACCCGCAATTACGTTGGGACAGTCCGCCTTATGAATTGAGACTCCGAACCCCTTGGTAATAAATCCGACAACATTGTCTCCGGGAAGCGGATTGCAGCATTTAGCGAACTTGACCGCGCATCCGTCAGCGCCGTCAATGACAATACCGCCATGTGAGTGATGAGACTGCGGCTTTTCGACAGTCTTAACCTGAGATACTTCTGTAATCTTCTCCTCGTGCGTCGGAGCTGCAACTACACGGTCAAATTCGTCACGAAGCTTCGATGTAAGCTTTGTGATTGACAGACCACCGTAGCCAATTGTATTATAGAGATCCTCTGCCGTCTTTATTCCGATACGAACAGCGACCGCTGAAACAATATCTTCAAGCTGCGATTCCGTATATGCGCGATTGTATTTCTTGATCTCGCGTTCGATCTCTGCTTTGCCGACAACAATATTCTCGCCGCGCTTCTCTTTCTTGAACCACTGGCGTATCTTGCTTCGAGCTTCACCGGTCTTAACTATCTTAAGCCAGTCTCTGCTCGGACCGCGCGATGCACCCGAGGTTATTATCTCAACGATATCTCCGTTTTTAGGTGAAGAGTCTATAGTAGCAATAGCTCCGTTTATCTTCGCGCCGACCATTTTATTTCCGATTGCTGAATGAATCGCATACGCAAAGTCGATAAGTGTAGCTCCCTGCGGAAGTACAATAACGTCCCCCTTGGGTGTAAACACGAATGTCTCGTCATGGAACATGTCGATTTTAAGCGAACGCAAAAATTCATCTGAATCATGCATATCAGAATCGGCATCAAGCAGCTTCGCAACCCACTGAAGCTTTGTATCAATATCCTCGCGGCTGCTTGCGCCGGTCTTGTATTTCCAGTGAGCGCACACGCCGTATTCCGCGACATGATGCATATCCCATGTTCTTATCTGCACTTCAAACGGGATTCCGTCACGTCCTATTACTGTCGTATGAAGAGAACGGTACATATTAGGCTTCGGCGTTGAAATATAGTCCTTAAAACGCCCCGGAAGAGATTTGAACATCTCATGTATGATACCAAGCACGGTATAACATTCAAGTTCGGTATCAACGATGATACGAATCGCGTAAAAATCGTATATCTCATCAAAGCTCTTGTTTTGATTATACATCTTTTTGTAGATGGAATATGTCGATTTAACGCGCCCCTCAAGCGTAAACTTGACATTATAATCAGCAAGCTTGGCGGCAACATTTTCTTTGGTGTTCTCTATGAAGTTTATGTTGTTTCCGTATTTTTTGTCAATATCACGCTGCACTTCCTCAAAACCAATAGGATCGAGGTACGAGAGGGCGTGGCGTTCAAGCTCCTGCTTGATACGCTGCATACCGAGACGGTGAGCAAGCGGAGCATAAACGTGCATGGTCTCAAGCGCAGTGACACGGCGCTTCGGCTCTGGTTTTGCATCAAGAGTGCGCATGTTGTGAAGACGGTCACAGAGTTTTATGAAGATTACGCGGATATCCTTCGACATTGCAAGGAACATCTTTCGGAGATTTTCAATCTCCGCTTCTTCTTTATCTTCGATTTTCAGCTGTACAAGCTTCGTGAGTCCGTCAACAAGCATTGCGACCTCGTCGCCGAAATCCTCACGAATTTTCTCGCAGTCGATTTTGTCGGCACAGTCCTCTACAGTATCATGAAGCAGCGCCGCGCAGATAGAATCGGTGTCAAGTTCAAGTCCTGCAACAATCTCCGCAACTGCAATAGGGTGCGAAATATACGCATCGCCGCTGACACGGAATTGTCCGGCGTGGAGCTTGTCAGCGCTCATAAACGCTCGTTTGATCTTATCAATATCGTATTTTTTGCCGGTTCGAGTAAGCATCTCTATGAGACCTGCGATCGGCTCAAAATTATATGTTGTCATGGATTCGTCAATCATATTAATTACCATCTCTTTGCATAGCAAAGACTTCCTTAAATTGTGGGCATTTATAAAGTTTTTCGATTTAAAGCTGAAAGTATGTGCGAGGTTTCAAGGGGGATTTTGCCCTTTGGCTGGCACAAGGTTATTTCAAAATGTTCGCCGCGATACAAGTTGATTATTGAAAGCTCGGCAAACACATCCAGCATCAGCAAAACAGTATCGCAGGAACATCCTATATCTTCTGCGATTTTTGAGCACGAAGTCTTAACCGGCTGTACCTTATTTTTCAGGTAAAGATAAAGTGCCGCGAAATCATCCCGCGTGGGTATATATTCGCTTTGGGTGCACCTTATATCGCGTACAAGAAGCTGTACACTTCTGCGCCCCCTGAATTCATTTACATCAAGATTGCAAGCTATATCGACCGCATCTCCCAATGAAAATTCAAACTCTGACGTCGGTGTTCCGAACATGAGCGCCGTATAAACGGTGGAGAGTCCCGGAGCACGCAGTATAAGCTTTGTGTGCTTACCGCCCGCGAGAGCAGAAATTTCGGTTATAAGCAGTCTGTCAATTTCAAAAAACGGCTGTGCGTTACCGGTGCCGAATGGTTCAAGCAGGTAAAGCTCATCAGCAAGCTTTTGTGTTATTTCTTCCGGGGAAAGCTTTAAGTCGATATTAACGACACGGCAAAGCTCTTTCTCGCCGAGTGAATTCGCGGCATATTCATTGATAGCACTGCGAAATTCATCGAGCTTTCCTCTTTCAATCGATAAGCCTGCCGCAAGTTCGTGCCCGCCGTATTTGGTGAGTAGACACGAACAAGCCTCAAGCGCCTCGAAAAGATTAAGTCCGCAAATAGAGCGTCCGGATCCCTTTCCGATATCAGACGGCAACGGTTCATCTCCCGTATTGTGTTCGAAGCTTATAAGAATTGACGGAAGGTTGTATTTCTCGGTAAGGCGCGAGCAAACGATTCCGATAATTCCGTGATGCCAATGGTCATCATCGAGTACAATAACGCGGTCATCTTCACGGCATTGAATTGAGATTTTCTCCTCCGCTTCCTCGATGATACTGTTTTCCTCTGTTTGACGGCGGCGGTTTGTCTCGCACAATTCCGATGCAATCTCATCGGCGCGAAGAGGATCATTACATAATAAAAGTTCCACCGCAAATTCCGCGCTTGAAATACGCCCTGCCGCATTGATTCGAGGAGCAATTGTAAATCCTACCGAGGAAGAAGTGATTTTTTTCTTTATTATTTTTCCGTCAGCATCTGTACTCATGAGCCCCGACGCACGCATGAGCGACGCAAGACCGAGATTTTTTGTGTTTTCAAGCAGTTTTAATCCATAGCTTACTATTATGCGGTTTTCGCCAACGAGCGGCATAACATCCGCAATCGTACCAATAGCAACAAATTCGGAAAATCGGTCAGCCGCCCGTTTTGTTGCTTCAGCCATACTTATATTGTGCCGTTTCATTTCAAGCGCACAAACGAGCTTGAAAGCGACTCCGCATCCCGCGAGATCGGAAAACGGGTATGTACAATCCGGACGGCAGGGATTGACTACTGCAACTGCCAGCGGAAGCTCCGCGCGACATTCGTGGTGATCGGTTACAACAGTGTCAAGTCCTATTTTTTCAGCTTCGGCGATTTCGTCGATTGCAGTGATGCCGGTATCAACTGTTATCATCAGTGTATATCCGTCAGCCGAAAAGGCACGCAGAGCATCCATGTTAACGCCGTATCCCTCACCGATGCGGTTGGGAATGTAATATTTCGCATTCGCTCCACATTCGCGCAGATATGTGTACACAACTGTAACGGCAGTGACTCCGTCAACATCGTAGTCGCCGTAAATTACGATTTTTTCGTTAGCATCAATTGCGGCGATAATACGCGATACAGCCTTGTCCATATCGGCAAGGAGAAACGGATCATAAAGAAATTCTGTCTCCTTTTTTATGAAACTGCGAGCCGATTCAACGCTCGTATAACCGCGGTTTGCCAAAAGACGTGAAACCGCATACGAGAGATGCAATTCACGCGATATTTGGTCTATTACATCAAGTTTATCGAATGACTCAGAAACTCGCCATGTTTTTTTCTTTGAAGCGTGCTTTAACATATTCTATCACCAAGGTCACAGTATGCGGATAATTTTGACATCAAGCCGGTTAGAAGCCGTGCGGTTGAGTGTTGCCCACACAATAAGAAATGCCAAGGCAAATCCTACAAGAGCACCAACGTATGGCGCCCACAGATGCGGTGCAATTCCACCAATGAAGAATCCGACAACACCGAGAATAAGGGGAAACAGAAAAATCGCCGCGGCATATAAAAGAACTGTTCTCGATGCGGTTTCAATAATAACGCGATCGCCGGTCTTGGCGCCGATCTCATTGTCGGCTTTTGCAAAAGTTTTCTTGTCACCGAAGCTAATGCAAGCCGAACAATTGCCGTCAGCATTTGCGTGACATCCCTCGCAAGCCGATTTTCTCGACACTTCAACAAGTGCGTAATTTTCGAGCACATCGCAAACAATGCCTATCTGCTGCATACTGTACCTGCTTTCATAAATTTAAAAATGCAACTATACATTTTATTATATCACAAAAACCGAAAATTGTCCATAGTAAAAGCGAAAAATGTCAAGAAACTTGAAAATCCGTGCACATTTTTTGCGTTTCTTCGACATACACTTGTGCAACTCACGCAATACACGGCATGCTATTTTGTGCACCATGCCGATTTTTGGATAAAACTCGCCATCTGGGGTTTACTTTTAAAAAGCTCGGTGGTATAATATTACAGTATATTACCGCTCGTAGCTCAGCTGGATAGAGTACCGGATTCCGATTCCGATGGTCGCAGGTTCGAATCCTGTCGAGCGGGCCAATAAGCAAAATCCCTGCTGTATTATTGTTTCAGCAGGGATTTTCTTTATCCCGGAACTTTTTTTGTTTTTCTACGTCAAACATACAAATCAATTCAGGAGGCTTAATTTTATGAAAAAACTTTTATCATGCCTGCTCGCAATTCTTTCTGTTCTTACCATGGTATCATGCACAAACATAGCATCGCAAAACGAGGATAATGAAACATCAGAAAAGTCCCGTTTTTCGGAAATTGTCCAGCTCACAAATCCCCCTTTAAACGCCGATACAAATGTTTCAATGAATGCCGATAAATATTCGGCACTTGTGGACTTTTGCAATGATATTGCCGCTTCTCTCGCCGCCGGAAGCGATGGCAGCAAAAATACACTCTCTTCCCCACTTTCCGCTTATTTTGCGCTTGCTATGGTAAAGGCTGGTGCAAGCGGTGAGACGCTTGATGAAATGAACGCTGTGGTGGGCGATATTTCGGATGCGGATATATATAGTCTCATATCACATCTGACAACGCTTAATCATACAACTCTTAATATTGCGGATTCCGTTTGGATTGACAATACAAAGAAATTTGAGCCGAAGCAAAAATATCTTGATACACTTGCCCAGTATTATCTTGCGGAATGTTACAAAGCAGAGTTAGCAGTGTCCGAGGGGGCTGTCAATCGGTGGATCGAAGAGCACACAAACGGATTGATAAAAAATATGCTCAATGAAACCGCGCTTGACAGTGCACTCATGGCGCTTGTTAACACAATTTATATGGATGCGCAGTGGAAGAAACCGTTCGATTCGTATGCGACTCATGAGCGTGAGTTTATAAATTCCGACGAAAGCCGCGTGTTG
>JAFQVU010000143.1 GCA_017407885.1 Clostridia bacterium | reverse complement strand
ATAATGTAAGCATCCGAACAAGCTTTTTTGCTCTTCGGAAATATATATGCGCTGCATCTCGCCAAGCGGGAGCGGCAGCAGGAGGAAATCATGAATACTCGTAAAGACTCTCACGAAAAGATCCGAAAAATGTCGATGTACGCAATTGTAACGGCTATAGTCATAGTCCTTCAGCTTATCTGTACATTTATAAAATTCGGACCTTTTTCTATTACCCTCGCACTTACACCCATAATCGTTGGCGCGGCGATATACGGCCCTAAATGCGGCGCATTTCTCGGATTTATTTTCAGCGCAGTTGTTTACATCACGGGACTTATGGGTTATGACGGCGGATTCATCAATATGATGATGAGCTACAGCGCGATAGGCACAACCGTTCTCTGTCTCTTCAAAGGTACAGCCGCGGGTGCTGTTGCTGGTGTTGTATATAAGCTCATCGCCAAAAAATCGCCCATCTCCGCAGCAATCACCGCGAGCGCAGTCGCTCCTATCACCAACACCGGACTTTTTGCACTCGGCATTATAACCGTTTTCTACGGATTTCTGTCCGGCTTTGCAGGAGAAGGTCAGTCACCTATGGGCGTTCTTTTCCTGTCATGGATAGGCATCAACTTTATTGTCGAATTTGTTGTTAATCTCGCTCTCGGCTCGGTAGTTACGCGCGTTGTTGAATACTACAACAAGCGCATGAGATAACACAATGCTGCTTACATATAACATAGCCAACGATGAAATAACGCTCGGACTCGTTGCCGATGGTGAACTTGTCGACACTGTCCGAATATCGACCGACACAAAACGTACTGCAGATGAATATGCCTGTATTTTCAAGGGGCTTTTTGACTTTCGCGGCATAAGCAGTGAACAAATCGACGGTGCAATAGGCTCGTCAGTTGTGCCCACGCTCACCGAAACAGTACGGTCTGCGCTTGAAACAGTACTCGGTATTCGCCCCCATTTACTCGGTGCAGGTATAAAAACCGGACTTAATATCTTAACAGATGACCCGTCACAGCTCGGCGGCGATCTTGTCTCTTCAGCTGTCGGCGCACTCGAAAAATACACGCCGCCGCTGATACTTGTCAATTTCGGCACAGCGACAACTTTTTCTGCGCTCGATAAAAACGGCGCGTTTGTGGGATGCGCAATCGCACCGGGACTTACCTTGTCCGCGCAAGCATTAAGCGAGGGGACAAGTCTACTGCCGCAGTTTGCCAAGACCGCGCCAAAAAAATGTATTGGTACAAACACATCAGAAAGTTTGCAAAGTGGATGTTTTTACGGAAATGCCGCGATGATTGACGGTATGGTAGAACGCATTGAAGCCGAGCTTGGTGAAAGCACCTCTGTCGTTGCATCCGGCAAGGATGCAGACACGGTCACTGCGCTATGCAAACATGACATTATTCGCGATGACACGCTGATTCTTCTCGGGCTTGCCAAAATATATGATAAAAATTCGCGAAAGAAAAAGCAGAAATAATATTTTCGATTTAATTTTAAATTTCAGCTGTCTGCACCAATTAGGTGCCGACAGCTGCTTTGTTTTGTCGGAAAATAAAATTGAGTCCTGCAAATATTAATATTTATACATAAATTTACACTTGATTTATGTGGGTATTACTGATATAATATTATATAATGTATTATAATAGTATGAAAGGTATATTCATGAAAAAAGCCATTATTTCGTTAGTATTGGCACTCACACAGATGTTTGTTTTTGTGCCGTCACCTATATACGCTAAATCAGAAACTGTCAGTGTTATCGTGGAGCTTGCACCGTCAAATGAAGATAGTGCAAACGAATACGCATCAAAATGCGCCAAATATGTATCCGAATTATTCCCGGGCAGCGAATACGGTTATATATACGATACCCTTCTCTGCGGTTTTGAACTTACGGTTTCGGAGCGCTCACTGCCCGTTCTGAAAAGTCTCGATTTTATAGACAATGTATACACGTGCGCCGAATATGAGCCTATGTCATATTCGCAAACCGACATCGAAAATCTTGCCGCGGAAATGGTCGGTTATTCCGCCGCAAAGGAGTCGGGCCTCACGGGAGACGGAGTCAAAGTCGCCGTGATTGACTCGGGTTTTGACGTTACTCATCCGGCTTTTGATGCCGAAGTTACAGAAACACTTGATCTTTCACAGCATGCTTTCAAAATCGGCACCGAGCGTATCGGTGCTCTTCGTTACATAGTTGATTGGAACAAGCTTCGTCACAACTCAAAGATACCGTTTAAATTCGATTATGCAGACTATGATACCGATGTTCTTTCCGAGGAAACTCACGGAACTCACGTTGCAGGTATTATCGGTGCCGTATCGACTGATACAAGTGATATGCACGGTATCGCCCCCGGATGCCAGCTGCTTTTGATGAAGATATTCTCCGATTCCACCGCCGCCGCATCCGATGCCGCGCTGATTGCCGCCTTTGAAGACGCGATCAAGCTTGAAGCTGACGTGATAAACCTCAGTCTCGGGCATTATTCCGGCTCGACAGACATTAATTCTATCATCGGGCTTGACAAGCTTATTGCAAAAGCGCAGAAGAGCGGCACTGTTATAGTTTGCGCTGTCGGAAATGACAGTGTTGTGACCGAAGGCAGTAAGCTGTCGAAAAAAGAGGGTATCATTTACCCCCTCGCAAGCTATACCGATTATGGCACACTCAGTTTTCCCGCCACCGTCGATTATCCGATAGCTGTCACAAGCATTGATAACCGAGTTGTCTATGAGACGCATTTCCGTCATGCGGAAAATGGAGCACTCAACATCGCATTTACTGATACCAATCAAGCAAGCGGCGTCATTCCCGAGGACTTTAATGCGCACTTCGACGGACGAACACTTGAATATGTACCAATTTCCGGACTCGGTGAAGGAAAGGATTACGCAGGCCTTGATCTTACCGGCAAGCTTGCACTCGTTGAGCGCGGAACTATTACATTTGTTGATAAAGTCAACATCGCCGCCGCACACGGCGCACTCGGCGTTATTGTTTATAATAACGTCGATGGCGAATATAGCAGCATGGAGCTTTCCGGAGCTGAAATTCCGGCTGTGTTTATAAGCCGTGAGGACGGACTTGCGCTGATTGCCGAAGAAAACCGCAAGGTTAAATTCAGTTCGGATTTTACGGCACATGAGCGCAATGAGAACGCCGGTATGATATCGGACTTTTCTTCATACGGATGCACCCCGTCTTTGACACTCAAGCCGGATATCAGCGCAGTCGGCGGTGGAGTGCTCAGTTCAGTTAACGGCGGAACATATGAATCTTCCGGCGGCACATCAATGGCTGCTCCGCAGGTCAGCGGCATATGCGCACTTCTGATAGAAGACCAAAACCGTCAAGGAGCTAACTACAGATACGGACGCGCTGATAAAATAAAAAACGCGCTTATGAATTCTGCCGTGCCTTTGATTCAGTCAAATGGAGTAGAATACTCTCCGCGAGCACAAGGCGCCGGAGTCGTCAGCATACCGGCGGCACTTGAACGTGAAATTGAGATCGTTTACGCCGACAACGGCAAACCGAAAGCCGAGCTGTTCGACAAGCTTGGAGATGTCATAACCGTTTCGCTCAACATCAGAAATCTAACGGACTCCCCAATAAACGCGGCAATAAGCGCAACATTGACAAGTGACGGCTATACAGAGCTTGAGTTTGAAGGCAAGAAAGATTATTACAGCACCCTCGAAGCGAAGGCTGATACGGTATCGAAAATCACTGTCGGCGAGAGCGGCAATCTGAACCGCTATGCTGACGATTATTCGCCGCTTACACTGTCGCTTGGTGCCGGTGAGATCCGTACTGTCTCCTTGACCGTAACACTCGACAAGGAGTATCACGGCACTCTCGACTCTATATTTACAAACGGTCACTTTGCGGAAGGCTTTATCTTCTGCGAGACCGAGAACACCACCGCTTCGCTTCCGTACATGGGTTATCTCGGCGATTGGAGCGCGGCGCCGGTTATAGATGCTGATTTTTACAACGGCGAAACAGAGATGTTTAATTCGACCAAGCTCATGGTACAGCAGGAAAACGGCGGTTATATCGCCACGGGCGTAAACCGCTTTGCAGAGCCTGATGTTTATGATATTACGACCGCATCGTTCTCTCCTAATGGAGACGGATATGCGGATGATGTATATCTCACCGCAACCAATATACGAAACGTACGAAGCGCGGTCTTTACGGTAACAGATTCCGAAGGTAATGAGCTTCACCAAAAGAAATACGATTACCTTACAAAGCGCAAAGCAACCGACAATACTGTTGTCTTCAAGTTCAACTGGAACGGCGGAGACGGCATGTATGCTCGATACCGCTATCCTGACGGGCAGTACACGATAACTGCCGTATACACACTCGACTACGGCACCGACATTACGCAAACCTATTCGTACCCCATAACCATTGATACGACACTTCCGACCGTATCGGATATTTCGTATTCGGACGGTATTCTTTCGATTTCAGCCGAGGATGCAAACGGCATTTACGGCATATACGTGTATGAAGTAAGCAACGCGGCAAACTCCAAATGGTCCGCAAGCACATCAAGCGCATCATTTGATATAAGCGATTATGAGGGAAGCCGCCTTTACTACGAGATAATCGACTGCGCCTACAACGTCAGAGTCGGCAGAATAGATTTATCGGATTTTGGCGCATAAGTCCCTAAATAAAATTTGATAAAATCCCCGCGTGAAAGGAAGATAAAGTTACAAAATGAACTCAAGTGGAATACTCGCCGGACTTCTCATACTGGCTCAGTTGGCAGGTGCAAACCCATCATTACCACCGATTGATACATATAACGGCGAAGGAACAACAATTGCAATCCTTGACCGAGGATTTTCGCTCGATCATGAATCATTTACACTTACCGATCCCGATGTGCGCATCACAAAGGAGTTGTCCGATTCCCTGCTTGGCAGCACATCTATAGCCGAGGCTGAATTCGCTCCGGAATCGGTATATGTCAGCCCAAAAATCCCGTTCGCCTACGACTACGGAGACGGTGATACGAATCTTTCGCACCCCTCATATGATTATCACGGAACCGCCATGATATCGATTGCGGCAGGAAATCAAGAGGGCATCGGAAATAAAAACATCCGTGCTGAATCCGTTGCCCCCGAAGCACAGGTGCTCGCTATGAAGGTGTATTCCGATGCCATGGGAGATGTCACCAAGGATGCCATGTGTGCGGCAATCGAAGACTCGGTGATACTCGGAGCAGATGTCATACTGATTGCTGTAACAAGCATGTGCGGTTTTGAGGAAAATGAAACTGTAGAAAAAATAAATAAAGCAATTGAAAAGGCAGAGGCAGCCGGCGTTATAGTTGTATGCGCGGCAGGTGAAGCTCTCCCATACGGCACACACAGCGTTTTTGATGTGGAGCAAGGGTTAGCGGATGCAACAACTGATAATCCCGACATCGGTACTGTCGCATGGCCCGGAAGCTTAAAAAATACGCTCTGCGTGACAAGTTCCGTAAATAATATTGTAGAGAACGATTTCTTTGCTCTTCCTAATGGCATCGAAATCCCTTACGCAGATTCAAACTTTATCTATCCTGTTCCTACAGGTGCAAGCACTTTTACGGCATATTTTGACGGTAAAATACTTGAATATGTAATCACAGAGGGAGTTGGGAAGCCCGAAGAACTCGCTGCCGCAGGAGATCTGACCGGTAAACTCGCCGTAATAACAAGAGGTGAGCTGTCATTTGCAGAAAAAGCAGAAAACGCCGCCAAACTCGGTGCTGCAGGTGTTATTTTAATAGACACCGAAATCGATCCGCGTGCGACGCTCACACTAAAAATGGAGCTTAAGGATGCACCTATTCCGGTTATTATCATACCGAGATCATACGGACATTATCTTCGCACCGCCGAGGACAAGAAAATAACAGTTAATATAGAAAATACCGTCTCAACAGTTGTGCGTGATATGCCTATTCTTTCATCCGATACCGCATGGGGCACAACCCCAGAGCTTGGTCTCAAGCCGGATATTACCGCCGTCGGCAATAATGTCCTCTGTGCTTCCACTGATGGGGGATATACATATATGTCCTCGACTACTGCCGCCGCTGCAAATGCGGCAGGAATGTGTCTTATTGTAAAATCACGGCTTGCCGACATATACCCCGGCATCAGCGATTCTGAACTGATGAAAGCCACAAAAACCTTACTCGTCAATTCATCGGATATACTGCTTAAAAGCTACGATTCACTTCCCTACTCACCGCGTGCGCAGGGTGGCGGCACCGCTAATCTCGATGCGGCGCTTAACTGCAATTTTCTGTTGACTTCTGACGGCTCATACAAAATAGAGCTCGGAGACGGACATTCAAGAGTCCTGACGTTTTCTCTTACAGCACACAATCTTTCCGGTGCATATCGCTACTGTAAACTCGATGCAATTATCGGTTCAAACGGATTTGATGAATTCACATATGAGATGCTTGATTCAGAAGAAACGGATATCCCCCTCTCGAAAAGGCTCGGTCATTCACCGTCCGACACACTTTCCTTCCCCACATCCTTTACCGAGTTTAAAAATGCTTCCGTCACCTTTGAAAACAGCGGCAATGAATTAAACCGCGCCGCTGATAATTTCACGCCGTACAGGACACGTATTGCGCCTCATTCAAGCGAAACCTTTGAGGTAACAGTCACGCTTGATGAGGAAACCTACAATACTTACCTTGAACAGTTTAAAAACGGATTCTTTATAGAAGGATTCATGCGACTTTCTTCCGGACGTGAAGAAGTGTCAATTCCGATGCTCGCATTCGTGGGCGACTTTTCTGCCGCGCAATCGCTTGAGCCGAGTATTTACGAAGGAAAGCAGCCAATATACGACAGCCAATATCTCTACCTTCACGAGCCGAATACGGTTGCTCTGGGACACTATTCGATGCTTGGACGGATAGTGCACGATACATATACGGAATATGATAAGGACCTCATCGCCTTTTCTCCCAACGTTTATGGAGTGGGCTCGGGTGTGATGCTTAACTTCCCGCTTTTACGCTCAATCCTTGATGTTACGGTAACAGTTACAGATGAGACCGGCGAGATAGTAAGCACTGTCGAATACGGGAATCTCCCGAGAACGTATGCAAGCCCTTATACCGATTCGCTTGTAAGTCCGCAGCTCTATTTGTGGGACGGACGTGCCACAGACAATCCGGCGTACATCTA
The DNA here is from genome assembly GCA_017407885.1 of Clostridia bacterium. Next base: position 3,214 of record JAFQVU010000143.1, on the reverse strand, counting down.
CCCGGACGGTGTGTATACAATAACGGTCAGCTACCGCACAATCGGCTCTGAATCGAGGGATGAATTCTCATATGAGCTGAATCTCGACACTACAGCACCAAAGCTTATTTCCGCCGACTTCGCATCCGATTCCGACACTACGCTTTTATATATTGACGTGCAGGAGAATCACCGTTTGGATACAGTATTCGTTTGCGATAATTACGGAAATGAAGCAATAATGCGCGATAACGGAACTTGGGATGTGAGCACGCTCACGGGAAAATACATCTATATCGACCTTACCGACATGGCAATGAACTCAAGCGTTGTCAGAATAGAAAATCCGAATTACGCAGCTCTTGATAACAACTGACCGCGTTCACGAAGTACCGATGCGGCAATTGATAATCCTATGGGCAATATCACAAGTCCGATGAAGCCGAACAGCTTTGTTCCGACGAACATGGCAATCAGCGTGACAAGCGGATGCAGCCCTACCTGACGTCCGACGATCTTAGGCTCGATAATATTTCGTATTACAGTTATCGCCGCCCAAAGAATTATCAGCGCCCCCCCGGCTCCAATCCGCTGACGGATTATTTCTGCTATACCCCATGGCACCATGACCGCACCGGTCCCAATTACGGGAAGAACGTCAAGAAGTGCGATTATCAGTGAATATACAGCCGCGTTTTCGATACCGATCAGAGTAAGTCCAAAAAACAGCTCTGCAAAGGTTATGAGCATAATCAGCGCATATGAACGAAGATATTTTAATATAGTCATAAAGAACCGATCACGCAGATCGCTCATTATCCCTATTGCCTTTTTAGGCAATAGGGATTTTAATATACGTAATATCGCCTCATAATCAATAATAAAGAAAAAGCTTGATATAACGCAGAATACAAGCTCAATAATAAACCGTGGGACAGATGCGGCAAAACCGGAAAGCCATGCGAGTGCACGCACCGAGATGTTGGAAACCGCAGTCCCTAGCGAATTTTTTATGCTTTCAAACATCCCTCGTATACTATCGCTGATCTCACTTGCAGATTGTCCGTCGATACGGGAAATAATGCCGTTTACCCATTCAAATATACTCACAAGCGCCGGTTCAATGTTATCTGAATAGATCTCCGGCAGCCTTCCCGAGAAATCTCCTATCAATACTGTCAGCTTAACGACGGCAAATGTAAGTATCATTCCTATCGTGGCATAAAAAAGCAGTAGTATCAGCACGGACGTCGGGCGGCGTTTAAGTCTGAACTTTTTACTAAGAAAACGCACCGCCGGATTTAAGACTGCCGCTATAAAAAATCCGATTATAAACGGCATAACAATACCAAGCGCGTATTTTAGTGCTATATATACCGCCGCGGCAATAGTAAGATAATAGAGTGCAGATATAAGAAAATGCTGCTTCTTTTCCGTAAAAATCCCCCCCTTTTAATATGACATATAGTATATTATTACTCTTTAATCCCCCGCTATTACGCAAGTGAGGGTAAAAATCAAATATTTTTCACAAAATGTTCAATATTTACCCATAATAGTATGGTAATATATTATATGGTACAAATTTATATAGGAGGACTGTTATGTCTAAAGGAACCAGAAAACGCGAAGCAAACGCCGCAAAAAAGCAATTAAAGCTTGAACGTGAGGCGTTTGAAGCAAAAAAAGCAAAGGTGCGCAAGGTCACCGCAATTATCACCGCTACTCTTCTTATTGCAGTTATTTTAGCTATCGTTATTGGTATGATCGCATCCACTGTGCGACTCAACCGCGGCGAATATCTCCGTTCGGAAATTGCCGCTTCGTCAACCAATATTGATGTTGACGGCGCAATGATGAACTACTTCTTCAATGACTCTTATCTCGCTTTCCTGAACTATTACGGAAGCTACGTGTCTTATTACGGACTTGATCCTGCCCTTCCGCTGAAGAGTCAGAATGTGTCCGAGAACGAAACATGGTTTGAGTATTTCATGGACGGCGCACGACAGAACGTGTCCGACCTTCTTATGATTAATGAGGCTGCGGCAGCAGACGGAGTTGCTCTTACCGATGAGGAAACTGCGGCTATCAGAGGTCGTGCTGATGAAATCGACACAGCTCTTTACGGAAAAGGCACAAACAGAGACGATATTTACAATGCAAAGCTGATTGAAGCGCTTGCATATAAGTATCAGCTTGCCAAGGAAGCAGAGCTCACTCCTACAGATGATGAGATCGATGCTTATTATGCTGAAAACAGCAAGAATTATCAGTTTGTCGATTATCTCTCCCTTAAACTCTCGTACATTGATTCCGATAGTGATGAGACTACAACTGCAACACTGACCGAGGACGAGGTAAAGGCTCTCACAGACAAGCTTGCGGCAGCAACAGATGAAGAAAGCTTTAAGGCGCTTGCGAAGGAAGCTATTCGTGAAAGCGAACCCGCAATCCCGGATGAAGATCTTGACAACCGAGTTGCGGATCTTGCAACAGCCGAGGCGGCATATACAGCTGATGATTTCTCCGAATGGGCATTCGGAGAGGCTGAAATCGGTGAAACACACACTGTAATCGACGAAACCGCACACACCTACACTGTATATATGCTCACTGCAAAGCCTTACCGCTCCGAGACTGAAACAATTAATGTCCGCCACATTCTCCTTACCGACGGCACTTACGGCAAGCGTGAAAAGGCCCTCAAGGCAGCAGAAAAACTGCTCGAAGAATTCAAGGCAGGTGAGGCTACCGCAGACGCATTTGCACTGCTTGCACTTGAGTATTCCGAGGATACCGGCTCCTACTACGCAGGCGGTCGTTACGAGAATGTTCTTCCCGGACAGATGGTAGAATCCTTTGACGCATGGTGCTTTGACGATACCCGTGCAGTCGGCGATACAGGTATTGTCGAAACCGATTACGGCGTGCACATCATGTATTATGGCGGAGACGGGAAAGCCGAGTGGCAGGCAAGTGTGGCGAACACCATCGTGAGCGAAGGACTTAACTCCCTCGTTGAGGAGTGGTCCAAGAAGTACACTGTCGCATTTGATGACACCGTTCTTAATATGATTCCCGACTAATGAAATAGTAAAATCACCGTTGAGTAAAACTCAACGGTGATTTTTATTTAGGCAAACAAAAACCGCGGATATAATATCCGCGGTTTACTCTGGGGTGAATGAAGGGGGTCGAACCCTCGACCTCCAGGGCCACAACCTGGCGCTCT
>JAFQVU010000142.1 GCA_017407885.1 Clostridia bacterium | reverse complement strand
TCACGGTATATCTCGGCGAGAAATTTACAAACCGTCAGCTTATCGGAAAACAGCTGTGCCCGTTTCTTTTGCTCGACGTATGCCGCAGTTTCGGGGATACTGTCAAACTCGGTATCCTCTGAAAAAATCGCATCAAATTCATCTGCGCGGTTGTCCGAGTCAAGCAGGGAATCACTGCGTGAGATGAAGAGCGCCCGTTCGCGAAGCTGGGCTAATCTTCGCTGCTCAACGTATGAGCCTTCGGAAGAGAGCAGGGTAAGGTTATCGCTTATTATCGAGTTAATATTGCTTCTGTTGTCAGCCATTAAAGCTTCCTCCCCTCCGATTTAAGCATTAGTTGAGTAAGTGCTATAGCACATCCGGCTTCAATTACCGGCACTGCGCGCACTGCTATGCATGGGTCGTGTCTTCCGCTTATTGTGAGCTTGGTGTTGGAACCGCTTGTCATATCGACTGAATCCTGCTCGGTGAATATAGACGGTGTCGGCTTTATAGCAACGGAGAATATCAAGGGCATACCCGTAGTCATGCCGCCGACGATGCCGCCGCAGTTGTTGGTTTTTGTGACGATTTTACCGTCCTCGTATGCATATGCATCGTTTGCCTGGGAGCCGTACATGCGGCAGAAATCAAAGCCTGTTCCGAATTCTACGCCTTTGACTGCCGGTATTGCAAACATCAGTTGTGATATTTCCGCTTCAACGCTCTCGAACATATGCTCCCCAAGCGCGGCAGGCAATCCGACTGCGGCACATTCCAGTTTTGCACCGACTGAATCGCCGTTTTTCTGTGCGGCGTTGATTATGTCAGCAAATGCGGATGCCGCGGATTCATCAAGCGCAGGGAAGTTTCGAGCTTTTAACTCACGCAGAGTCTGCGCTGTGACATTCATATCAAACTCGCGGTCGGTTACATCGGCGATTTGCTTTATATGAGCGGCAATCTCAACACCGCTTCGTGCAAGGTATTGCATGCAGACAGCACCCGCGAAAACAAGCGGAGCGGTAAGTCTGCCCGAGAAGTGTCCACCGCCATGAAGCTCGGTATGCTCACCGTATTTAAGCGCGGCGGCAAAATCCGCATGGCTGGGGCGGGGGACTGTCATCTTGTCCTGATACGATGCCGAGTGCTGATTGGTATTTTCGATAACGGCACAGATAGGAAAGCCGTTAGTGTAACCGTCTGACACACCACTGACGATACGAGGAATATCGGGTTCCTTACGTTTGGTAGAAAAGCTTCCGCCGGGTGCGCGGCGTTTCATGAAGGCTGAAATCTCGTCAAAATCGAGCTTTAAGCCTGCCGGAAATCCGTCGATGACTACGCCTATGGCATCGCCATGTGATTCTCCGAACACGGAAAGTTTTAATTTTGTGCCATATACAGATGCCATAGTGTTTATCCTTTCAAAATTTGTGTTTATCAAACCCTCATACTTGAAAATATCACATATTTTCAAGTATATCAAAGCTGTCGGCGAGGAACGCCTGCAGCTCGTCAGCATTAAGCTGACGCTGTGCGAGAAGCGCAAGGGTGTATACCTGTTTTGCGAGCTTCTTTGCCTTTGCTTCATCACTCTCGGCAGTACCGCACAGACGCTTGATAAGCGGATTTGCCGCGTTTACAATAAGTGTCGCATCAGTAGGGAACTTCATTGCACCCATGTCATTGCCTGACATGCGGTACATCTTCATCATATCCTCCATACGGCGAGTTTCCTCGGATATGTTGAGCACCGCAGGGATTTTTTCGTTTTTGAGCAGCTCAAAGTTTACTTTCAAATCGCTATTGCCGCTGACTTCCTTGAAGATTTCAGCGAGCTTTTCGTTTGCTTCCGCACTGCCGTCCGCCTTAAGCGCACCTGCTACATCGGCATCGATGCGGACAAACTTCACGCCCTCATTTTCCTGCTCGATGATGTTGATAAACTGCGTATCAATGAGCTTGTCCAGCACCACTACCTCAATACCCTCTGCGGCAAACATGGAGATGTACTGCGCCTGCGAGGTGAGATCTGCTGCATAGTAGACGGTCTTTTCATGCTTGTCCTTTGCCTTTTCAAGGTACTCGTCAAGGGTTACATATCTTCCGTCGGTGGTTGCGTAGATAATCGCGCCTTTTACGCGATCATAGAACTTGCGGTCACGCAGACAGCCGTATTCAACAAAAGTCTTGAGATCACTCCAAAGCTTCTCGTAGCTTTCACGCTCAAGATTATACATCGAAGTAAGCTTGTCCGCAACCTTTTTGACGATATGAGCGGATATCTTTGCGACGTAACCGCTGTTCTGAAGATAACTTCTCGATACATTCAGCGGAAGCTCGGGGCAATCAAGTACGCCCTTGAGCATAAGCAGAAATTCGGGGATAACTTCCTTGATGTTATCTGCCACAAATACCTGATTGTAATAAAGCTTTACCTGTCCCTCGAGACTGTCGTATTCGTGTGCGATACGTGGGAAATAGAGTATACCACGGAAGTTGAGCGGATAGTCCGCGTTGAGATGAATGTGGAAGAGCGGTTCGCGGTAATCGCCAAACACCTTATGGTAGAACTGATCGTATTCCTCGTCGGTACATTCGGACGGATTCTTCTGCCAGAGAGGGTGAGTGTCGTTAACCGGCTTGGGCTCGTCCGCGGGCTTGTCATCGGTCTTTTTCTCGTCATCAATATTGACAAGATATATATCAACGGGCATGAAGGAGCAATATTTTTCAAGCATGCTGCGTACACGGTATTCGTCAAGGAATTCTGACTCGCTTTCCATGATGTGCATCACAACGTCGGTTCCGCGTTCTGAACGGTAGTAGTCGGTGGTGATCTCGTACTCGCCTGCTTCACTGCACACCCACTTAACACCGCTGTCGGTGGTATACGAGCGTGTTATGACGTCAACTGTGTCGCTGACCATAAATGCGGAATAGAATCCGAGGCCGAAGTGACCGATGATGCCGTCTGAGGCACCGTCGTTGGCTTCCTTGCCTTCGTATTTTTCGATAAATTCAAGTGCGCCCGAAAGAGCGATCTGACAAATGTAGCGGCGTACTTCATCCTCGGTCATACCAATACCGTTGTCGGAGACTGTGAGAGTACGTGCAGCTTTGTCGATGGTTACGGTAATCTTGTAATTGTCATCATCGATCTGGGCTTCTCCGAGCGAGGAAAGACGCTTCAGCTTGGTTACCGCATCACAGGCGTTTGAAACGATCTCGCGCAGGAATATTTCCTTTTCGGAATAAAGCCATTTTTTGATTATCGGAAATATGTGTTCGATTTCGACGGATATTCCGCCTTTTTCGGTGTTTTTGATTTCTTCGGACATTAAACAGAACCTCTTTTTACTTAAATATTGTGGGGTAAAAGACAATACCTCACTCTATATTTTACCTCAAAACATCAGATATGTCAAGTTCAGTGCAAGTTTTGTTACAACAAAGTTTGTTTTTTGCGGATAAATCTTAATATTTTAATGAAAAAGTGCGCATGCCGCTTGGTTTGATACTCAAAAAACCTGTCTGCACGCACAAATTTGATAAAAACCGAACTGCTTTTTTAAAGATTTAAAGGCAATGTTACAAAATTGAGAAAATTTCACAAAACCCCTTGTATAATCGTTGGAAATGCGGTAAAATATTAAAGGATGGATAAGAATGCACGTTAATTATTTAACATTCTTTCCGACCGAAAATAAAGTCAAAAAAATTTTTATATATTATGGAGGATTCAATCATGTCTGTTAAAGTTGCTATTAACGGCTTCGGTCGTATCGGCCGTCTCGCATTCCGCCAGATGTTCGGCGCTGAGGGTTATGAAGTAGTTGCAATCAACGACCTCACCAGCCCCAAGATGCTCGCTCATCTTCTCAAGTACGACACTGCTCAGGGTCGCTACGAGCATGACGTTACCGCTGACGACGAAGCAGGTACCATCACTGTTGACGGCAAGACTCTCAAGATCTACGCTGAAAAGGACGCTGTAAACTGCCCTTGGGGTGAGCTTGGCGTTGACGT
>JAFQVU010000141.1 GCA_017407885.1 Clostridia bacterium | reverse complement strand
TTAGGTGTACATTGGAGTTGAAAGATAGCGTTCACCCGTGTCAGGCAGAAGCGCAACTATTACCTTGCCGGCATTCTCGGGACGTTTCGCAAGTAATGTCGCCGCATGAAGTGCCGCTCCCGAGGTAATACCGATGAGCACGCCCTCGGTGCTTACAAGCGCACGTCCGGCGGCATATGCTTCCTCTTCGGTGACGGTTATAATTTCATCATAAACATCTTTGTCAAGTGTATCGGGCACGAAATTTGCGCCTATTCCCATGAGTCCGTGCGAACCCGCCCTTCCCTCGGAGAGAAGCGGAGATGATGTCGGCTCAACGGCGATTATCTTCACGCTTGGATTTTTCTCTTTAAGATACTTTCCGGTGCCGGAAAGCGTTCCGCCCGTGCCAACGCCTGCGACAAATATATCAACCTTTCCGTCGGTATCGTTCCATATTTCAGGACCGGTAGTTTCGTAGTGCGCTGTTGGATTGGCGGGATTGGTGAACTGTCCGGCAATAAAGCTGCCCGGAATAGATGCGGCAAGCTCGTTTGCTTTATCTATTGCTCCGGACATGCCGAGCTTTCCGTCGGTAAGTAGAAGCTCCGCGCCGTATGCACGAAGCAGGCTTATGCGTTCTGCGCTCATTGTATCCGGCATGGTGAGGATAACCTTGTATCCCCTCGATGCCCCAACAGCGGCAAGCCCGATACCGGTGTTTCCGCTGGTTGGCTCTATTATAGTAGCGCCAGACTTTAGCTTCCCGGATTTTTCTGCAACATCAAACATCTTCGCCGCAACTCTGTCTTTGACGCTTCCGGCGGGATTAAAGTATTCGAGCTTCGCAAGCACGGTTGCGCCAAGCCCGTTTGAAAGGTTGTAATTTGCAAGCTCCATAAGAGGTGTTTTACCGATAAGCTCGGTGAGTGATTTTTTGATATTCATAATATAAAATCGCCGTGCCAGGCGTCCTTTCGTAAGCTCGAGCGTTTGCCCTGCATAAATCGTATTTATTATATCACCACGCTAAAGGATTGTCAATAGTGAACCGCATTTTTCGACATATTTCGAGATTTTTATATTGATTGATTCCAAACTGCAGCTGTAAGATTCGGAAGTACTTCCAATTGAAATTATCGCCCGATTATGGTAAAATATATATGACGACAGCAAATAATATTACCGTACACAAAGGAGTCTTGTTATGTCAGCTATGGCTATTGAATTCACCGATTACACGGACGTCGAACTGAATATTATAATCGCTAATCTAATGAGGGAAATAGGTATTCCCCCTCATCTGAAAGGATACAGGTATCTTTTATCCGCCGTTAAACTCGTTTATACGGATTCGGAACTTATCAGAAATGTACTGAAAGAGTTGTATATGTATGTCGCCTGTGAATATGATACTACGGTATCATGTGTTGAACGTAATATGCGTACTGCACTGAAAACAGCATGTGAATACGGCAATCTGTCAGTATTGGACGAACAATTTGGTGCTGATGCTTGCACACGTAATATCTCACCGAGAGGATTTATAGCCATTCTTTCAGAAAAACTGCGGTGCAATCTGATATCAGTCGATTGCGGGGGAATGACGGTGGATTATGAATAAACAATCTTCGCCCAAACGGTGGGAGACACCCGAGCTTAATATACGAACGACAAAGATGCTTTTGAATCTCGGCATACCGGCAAGCTCGCAGGGGTATTGTTATCTGCGAAGTGCGATTATGCTTGCATATTATGATCCCGAAGCGACCGAATATATAACAAAAACTCTTTATCCCAAGGTCGCAAGAATCTGTCGCGCGTGTTCAGTCGAAAGTGTTGCGAGAAACTGCCGGCGCGCTATTGACCGTGCATTTGTAAACCGTACCGAAACATTGAGTGAATGTTTTGGCGAAACAGAAAATTACAGTCGTCCAACATGCGCAGAGTTTATCCTGACTATAGCAGAGCATCTGCACTGTGAGGAACGCAGTGACGGCTCTTATGAATATAAAAATATCGACAGACACCGTGAATGATGTCTGTCGATTGTTTTTTATAATTCGACTGCGATAATTGTGTGTATATCGAGACTGTCAATGACTATCTTGTGTGAATCTCCTGTCCAAGCTTTATGCTCCGGCTCGATAGTAACCGACTTGGGAGAAACAGCATCGGAGATGGTGACAGTAAGCGGACCGAGCTTCGGAATTTCGTTGTATGTACGGACAGAGGGAACCTCGTGAGGCCCGCCGTAGTTAAGAAGATGAATAAACATCATGTTATCGCGGCGTGTAATTGCAAGCTCAACAAAAGACGAGCCTTCAACCTTGACCAGCGGATTCGGGAAGGTAATTGCCGTCATGTTCTTGAAGAAGTTCTTCGCACATGTTGTACGGTTATTGGTATATACTCTGCCAAAATCAAGACCGGCAGCAACGATATTACCCTTGCCGTACTTCTTTGCGACAGCTGCCGGATATGGACCGTTCTCCATGAAGTTGTCGAGATAATATGTATTGCATACAGTAAGGTCGGGGGCAGAGGCGAGATCAGCCGATAAAACATCAAGCGATGCCACTGTTTCGCCGTCGCATATGTGTATGAGCTTTTGCGAAGCTTCAGAAACGCCAAATCCGAACTGCTTTGCGGTGACGGGGGATGCGATGATAAGACCGCCGCCGTTTTCAACGTATTTGAGCAGCTTCTCGCGAGTCTCGTTAGCAACCCATCCGGCATGTCCGATAACGATGGTGCCGTACTCGGAAAGATCGCGGTCATCAAGATTGTGGGTCTCAATAAGATCGGTTGCATATCCGCAGTCAAGCGCTGCATGGATAAGACCGTTTGCGGAACTTCTTGCCGGAGAGCCGCCGTGAATACCGTCATTTTCATAATAGTGTGATTCTGTGCAGAAGAAGATACCCATCTGAGGCATCGGTCTTGTTCCCTTACAGAACGGTTCGCGCTCACGAACATACTTGCCAACCTTTGCCCACATCGGTATAGCCCACTCCTGAACGGTTGAGCCTCCGCCGTACTGCCAGTTATAGAACTGGAAGCCGCCGCCTTGAGCCATAACGAAGGATGCTTCCTGACAGTGCTGAACCAATTCCTTTGTACTGCGGTTTGTCACATGCCAGTCACACACACAGTTGTGTCCCCAAGCCATAAGGTCCCACGGAATGTTCTGATTTGCAATGTAACGTCCTTGGATACGTGCGCTGTTGAGCGAGTTTCCGGAATCATAGTCGCCGGAAATAAAGTCGATCTTGGTGTCAACCTTGCCGGGAACAGAGGATGAACCCATCTAGTTACTTGTGATCTGGAAATCGGGAGCGACCTTTTTGAGCTCTGTGATATAGTGGTTAACGTGCTCCTT
>JAFQVU010000140.1 GCA_017407885.1 Clostridia bacterium | reverse complement strand
GGGAGTAAGATTTTCCGTTAGGGTATTGATATCGCTCTTTGCATAGCAAAGCTTTGCCGCCGCCGCAACGATTTTTTCGGCATCAGGAGTGTAAGTGAGAAGTTTTACGTTCATTGTACTATCCCTTTCATAGTATCGTTCTTATATTTGCCGCTTATTCTGAACCAAACTACACCAAATAAGAATTTAGGCAGCTTCATCATTCTGCCGATTCGTGATGGCTGGCATATGAGTCGGTAGAACCATTCAAGACCGAGATTTATAAAGATTTTCGGAGCTCGTTTGACGTTTCCGCTGTATCCGTCAAGACTGCCGCCGAGCGCAAGGCAAAGCTTGACAGAGGTAAGTCTTTCACGGTTTGCGAGTATCCATTTTTCCTGCACAGGTACGCCGAGACAAACATAAAGTATGTCAGGAGCTGCGGCGTTGATCTCGGAAATAACGGCATCATTTTCTTCGCCTTCTTTTTTGAAATATCCGTCATGTGTGCCGACTATGTTGGCATTTGGATATGTTTCGAGCAGTTTGGCTTTTGCCGCCTCTGCAATACCGGGCTTTCCGCCGAGAAAGAAGATTTTTGCGCCGCTCTCGTTTGAATATTTAACCATTTCAAGTCCAAGCTCATAGCCTGCGCATTTTGCCTTGAGCGGACGTTTGAGTATCTTTGACGCATAAATGACGCCAATCCCGTCCGGAGTCACAAGATCGGCCCGGTTGATGACGGAATATAGACTTTCATCCTCAACACACGCCTGTATTATTTCGCTGTTTGGAGTGAATACCGCACGACCAAGACAGTCCGGAGCTTCAACGAAACCCTTGCATATATTTGCGGCATCTTCGAGGGTGACGTTGTCAACCCCGACTCCTCGTATCACGATTTTCTCTGGCATAAATATAATATCCTTCGTATAAAAGATTACATATGAATATAGTATAGCATAAATTTATACAGATTTCAAGGTTTTCGGTGAAAAATCCCATTGACGGCAGCGTGCTTGTGATAAAGCAGTGCTATAAAATCATATTTGTTCATACGAATGTAACATTTATGCGATATACTGAAATAAGTAATTTTCGGGAGGTGAGTGTTGTGGCAAGGGTTGATATATCGGTTCGTGAGCTTGTTGGATTCGTTATGCGCTCCGGCAGTGTTGACAGACCGATTGCAAGCTTTTCACGCCTCAGACAAGGCACTAAATTGCATCAGCTTGTTCAGTCACGTGCCCCCGAGGGATATATACCAGAAGTGCCGCTTGAATGTGAGATAACTCTCGGCGATTTATCATTTCATCTTACCGGACGTGCCGATGGAATTATCGACAACGGAAGCGGCGTGATTGTCGATGAGATAAAATCCACTTCACGATCTCTCAACACCGTAAGAGTATCCGACTATCCCGAATATAGTGCGCAGGCGGAATGTTACGCATATATGTATGCCGCCGCACACGGTTATGAGCGTGCTGCTGTGCGTTTGACATTTGTTTCAACAGATACGCTCGAATGTGAGTATTACGATAATGTGCGGTCTCTTGCTGAACTGCGCGGACGTGTTGTAGGACTTCTTGAAGAGTACAGTCGGTTTGCGAAGCTTGAAGCAGACGAATTTAAAAAATTCACCGCGTCGGCTAAAAAAATAAAGTTTCCGCATCATGACTACCGACTCGGTCAACAGGACATTATCCTCGATACATTTGCCGCGGTACGAAAAGGCAAGCGCCTTCTTGTACAAGCACCCACCGGAATCGGAAAAACACTTTCGGTCTGCTACGGTGCCGTCAAAGCCATAGGTGAAGGAGCTGGGCGCAGAATTTTTTATCTTACACCAAAGTCTTCAGTAGGGGAAGCTCCGAGCGCGGCGTTTGATATTATGCGCGAGCACGGACTAAAAGCGCGCCGAATAACTTTATATGCCAAGGAAAAATGCTGTTTCTGCCATGATTCTGTCCACGATTGTTCGAGCATGGTGTGCCCTTATTCTCACGATCATTATACGCGCGCTAATAATGCGCTATATGAGCTTCTAACGCGTGATGGGGATATCACAAAGGAAGCCGTAGACGAGGTCGCGCGTGCACACTGCGTATGTCCGTATGAGCTTATGCTTGACGCGGCGATGTACTGCGATATAATTATCTGTGACTGCAACTATCTTTTTGATCCGCGTGTTTTCCTTCGCCGTTTCTTCGATGATGACTGTGATCCGTCACAGAATATTGCGCTCATCGACGAGGCGCATGATCTTGTTGAGCGTGCCAGAGAAATGTACTCGGCGGAACTTTCTTCGAGTATATACGGGGGAATGTTAAAGCTTATTCCCGAGAGTGATTTTATTCTGTATTTACCGCTCAAACATATATACGATAGCTTGTACTCGCTTCGTAAAAAATGCGTTGAGAACCGATATTTTGACGGGAATGACGAATGTGGCACATATCTGTCACGCGAGCCGTTTTCGGATGCGGCAATTGCCGCACGCGAATTTTTTGCCGCCGCAATGCAGTGGCTTCGTGTAAACGGAGATAATGCCGCAGAGGTGCCGTTCGGCGCGCGGAATCTGGCTGCGTCAGTGCGAGAGTCCGCATTTGAGGCGAAGCGTTTCGCGGATGCGATAAAGCGTTCGGATTCTCATTTCTGGCATCTTGCAGAGATGCACGGAGAGCGTGTACGGGTGCGTGTAATATGCATTGATCCGTCACGTCTTATAAATATGCGGCTTAATCGTGTGCATTCTGCGGTTCTTTTTTCGGCTACTCTCAAGCCGATGGAGTATTTTTCCGACTTGCTCGGATGCAAAAAGGCAGGGACGCTTACTTTGCCGTCCCCCTTTAACCGTGAGCAGCTGTTTTGCGCTATAATGAACAAGATATCGCTCCGGTACGCGGACAGAGACCGCACGCTATCCGCGGTGGTTGAGATAATAGATACAGTTGTCAATTCGCGCTATGGAAACTATCTTGTTTTTCTTCCATCATATGAGATGCTCCGGCGAGTAGCTTTTGCGTACAGTAAATACGATCCCTCGGCGCGCATACGTGTGCAGAAGCCGGATATGACCGCCGAACAGCGTCGCAAGTTCCTTGACGCTTTCAGAGAGGGCGATGCTGTTGTCGGATTTGCGGTGCTTGGCGGAATGTTTTCCGAGAGTATCGACCTTGCCGGCGAAAAGCTTATCGGTACTGTTGTTGTTGGCACCGGACTTGCAAGACTCAATCTTGAAACAAACATAATCGCCGATTATTTTAATGAGACTCGTGAGGCAGGCTTTGAGTACGCATATCTCTATCCTGCGATGAATAAAGTGCTGCAGGCGATAGGGCGTGTTATACGCTCGGAAGAGGATAGGGGCGTGTGTATTTTGATAGACGACCGATACGCTACTCCACAATATTCGCGTCTGCTTACAGACCATATAAAAGGCATAAGACTTGCCCCGACAGCAGAGGCGCTTGAAGGCGCACTTGCTGAATTTTGGGAAGAGACAGAGTAACAACTATATAAAGGAGATATTCCAATGTACATCGACAAACACGGAAACCGCTGGTACCGCGGTAATCTTCATACACATACAACCATTACCGACGGCGCAAAAACGCCCGAAGATACAAAAAGCATCTACCGGGCGTTAGGATATGATTTTATTGCGCTTACGGATCATTGGCAATTCGGAGAAGGCTGTGATAACGATCCGTCGGGGCTTGTTGTCCTCTCGGGTATTGAATACGATTTCGGCGGCAGAGATGTGCTTTCGGGCGTTTTTCATATCGTCGGTATAGGCATGAACGATGCGCCGAGCGTGGAGCGCTCCGATGACACGCAGACCGCTATAGATAAAATAAACGAATGCGGCGGTTTGGCGATTCTTGCGCACCCTGCATGGTCGATGAATACTTACGACAAGATAATGCCGCTTCACGGAATATTTGCGACGGAGATATACAATTCCATATCAGATGTTCCGTTCAACTGCCGGCCGTATTCGGGCATTGTTATCGACGACCTTGCGGTGAGAGGTTACACACTGCCGCTTGTCGCCGCCGATGACACGCATTTTCACAAAGGTGAAGTCGGACTTGCATATATCATGGTAAATCTTGAAAATAAGCCGCTCAATACCGAAAACATCATGAGCGCACTGCGCGAGGGAAAGTTTATCGCTACTCAAGGACCGTTTTTTACATGTAGACGAGAGGGTGATGAGGTTGTAGTCACCTGTGAAACAGGAGCACAGCGCATCACATTTTTTACCGCGCTTCCTTATGAAGCATGCCGTTCGACTGTGGCTGACGGTGAACCGATATATGAAGCACGCTTCAAGATAAATAAGGGAGCAAAATTTGTCCGTGCTGAAATCTGCGATTCCGAGGGGAAATACGGATATACAAACGTTATTTTAGAATAACACGTCACGTTTGCAGCCAGAGCTGTGGAAACCAACGCTTTATCTGCCATATCCCGATGCCGCCGAGTTCACGGCTTCGTGCAAGTTCAAGCTTTGATGCAACCGAGCGTGCATCCTCGAACCATACAACACGTTGGGAGCTATCTTCAGCTGTATAGTTGAAATACGGAGTCTCGTCTGTTTCGTCGTACATTATCATCACGCCGCGCTCGATTGCAAGCTCCTGCGCGGCGATATTTCCAATTGCACGGGCAGGTGTGCCCTCAACCCACGGAAGTTGCCAGTCGTAGCCGTAATTTGGCATACCAAGGTCGATTTTCTCGCGAGGGATTACGGTCAGTGCATAGTCAACTACCGCCGCAACATTGTTAATAGGCGCGACTGCTCGCGGCTCGGAATAGGTGTAGCCCCACTCATATGTCATGAGAAGCACGCGGTCTGCGGCGGCTCCGAGCGCGGCATAATCTATTGCTTCATAAAGCAGCCCTGCCTGTTCATCCGAAGTCTTCGGCGCAAGTGATACCGTCAGCTCAATGCCGACTGCATGAAGTGCATCGGCGAGATTTCTGATAAAGGTATTGTACTCCTCGCGGTCTTCGGGTGGTATGTATTCGAGGTCTGAATTTACAGAAGCATACCCCTTGCGTGAAGCAGTTTCGACTATATTATTTATAAGCGTTTCCTGCACCGTGGGGGATGTCAGCATCTCCGATACCGCTTCGGATGAGAATGTACCGTCATCACCGAGCGAGGTCAGAACGAACATGGGCTTCACCCCGTATTCTGTGGCAATCCTTAAAAGCTCATCGTCATCTGCCGTAACGAGACTGCCGTCAGCGCGAAAACCGTAGCTAAATATAGCGAGATAGTCGAGGTAGGGAAGCGTGGTGCGCAGTACGGCGGTGTTAATAAACGGATATGCATATCCGGTAGCAATAAGAGGCGGATTTTCGTTTGGCGGAAGATATATAACAAGTGTTTGACCGGGGTAAATCGTGCTTCCGCCGGCGAGAGAGGGGTTCATACGCCAAAGCATATTCGCGCTTATACCGAAACGCGCGGCTATTGTGTAGATAGAATCCCCGGGCTGAACTGTGTAGGTTCGTGCTCCGTTCAGAATCAGAAGCGCCTGACCGGGCGTAAGGGAGTATGGCTCTCGAAGTCCGTTAGCATAAGCGATGACGCTTTGTGGAAGACCGAGGCGTGTTGAGATTCCGGCGAGGGTGTCCCCTGGGACGACAGTGTAAATATACATTATCGGATATCCTTTCGCTGTGTAGTGGCATGATATGCCCATTACCGATTTGTATGTAAAAATATTCACGAATATGCTCGTATTTATAACAATCAGGAAGATTTTCATTCACAGCTCGTTAATAAAAATACGATAAAATTAGATAAATAAAGTTTTTAGGATTTTTTATGGAAAAACTAAACTATAAAATTGCGCTTGCGCCGATGGCAGGCGTTACTGACCATGCGTTTCGGTCGATATGCGCCAATTTCGGTGCGGAAATGATGTATACCGAAATGCTTTCGGCAAAGGCGATACATTTTGAAGACAAGAAGACTGCCGAGCTTGGCGAGCTTTTTGAAGGCGAGCCGACTGCAGTGCAGATATTCGGAAGTGAGCCACATATTATGGCTGAAGCGGCAGAAAAGATTGCATCTGCTTCATATAAACACTGCAAATCGAAGAAACTCCCTCTTGCTATAGATATAAATATGGGCTGCCCCGCACCGAAGGTTGCAAACAACGGCGAGGGCTCCGCACTCCTTAAAACGCCCGATACCGCCGCGGCAATTGTATGTGAGGTTAAGCGCGCGGTGAACGCTG
>JAFQVU010000139.1 GCA_017407885.1 Clostridia bacterium | reverse complement strand
GGTAACGCCGTGTTTCTTACCAAGCGCGATGTCTGTATATAATCGGTCACCGAAGATACACATATCCTCGCGCGCAATTCCCGTAACTTCGCCAATCATGTCGATCGTAGCCGCATACGGTTTGCCGAGGTATGTGGGCACAACACCGGTTGAAGCAGTGACAAGCGCCGCTATTGCACCGCTGTCGGGGATAAATCCCGTCTCGGTAGGGCAATTGAAATCGGGGTGAGTTGAAATATACTCCGAACCTTCGCGAATGAATCTGCATGCAGCTTCGAGCTTTTCGTATGTAAGTGTAGTATCGAAGCTAGTCACAACTATATCCGCGCTAACGGTACTCTCATTGACAAGCGGCACTCCTGCATCGCGGAATTGCCCCTCAAGCTCCGGCGTGCCGACAAGGTAAACACTCTTCCCGGCTCTGTGGCGAAGCAAAAATTCAACGGTAACATCACCTGCGGTGAGGATCTCACTTTGCGTCGGAGCAAATCCAAGCCGCGTTAATTTTTCAAGATAAAATTCGGTGGAATGCGATGCGTTATTTGTAAAGAACAGCACTCGCTTGCCGTTTTTACGCAAATGATCAATAAATTTCACAGCCGCAGGAAATACTCTGCCGCCAAGATAGATCGTTCCGTCCTGATCGAAAATATAAAGTTTTTTTGCTTCAAGTGCCTTTATCATTTTGTAAGCGCCGCTCCTATTACCGTTCCAAACTGCGCGTTCTCGGGAATTATGAAATTCAGGTCGAACATCGAATTGAGGCTTCTAAATATTCCTTCCGCCTGACTGAGTGTTGTCAGATTTCCGGTGAGGACTATGTCGCGCAGATTGTACGATTTCGCCGCAAAGCGCGCTACCATAGCTATAGTCTCGAACACCATATTGATAATGCCGAGCGCAACATCCGCTTTGGATGCTATGTCGCTGACATTACCGAAGTTCGAAGCGGTGAGCATATCAGGTGCACCGGGAAGTATATCTTTTTTGGTGATATGTTGAATACGCCAGTCGATGTTGTTAAGATCACCCTCGGCGGCAAGCTCCTGAATATGGTCGATGTCGCTCATACCGAGCATTTTCTTGGAAAGTCCGATAAGTGTACCTCCGCCGACACCCGTACCGCCGAGATATTCCATCGGCTCACCGCGGCGTGCGTGAATAAGCGCAGTACCCGTACCGAGACTGACGACTATAGCTTCATCAAGTCCCGAGAGATAGAGACCGCCAAGTCCGATGCAATCGAATTCGGGAACTGTCTGACAGTCAAGTCCGTATATAGGCTTCGTCACCTTCGCCGAACCGACACCTGTGACCTTAACGATGTCGATATCGGAAAGCTCTATGTTATTTTGGTCTGTGAACTTGCCAAATGCACCGTAAAGCGCGGTTATCGGGTCAGTCGCTCTCACGAATATTGGATTTATGAGTTTATTTTTATCGCTGGTCTTATCGAAGCCGACTATTTTGGTCGTGCTTCCGCCAACGTCTATTCCTATTACAACGCTCATTTCCGTCCTCCGAAGTATGGTATTTACAATATTATACACTGTTTGAAACGATTATTCAATTGTCAGTTTCACTAAAAATACTTGACGGGTGTACAAAGCAGTAAATGTTTTTTCGATAAACTCTAATTTTACGCATCTCACACAGACAAAAATCCCACCGCGTACGCGGTGGGATTTTCATTAATTACTCAGCGTCCTCAGCCTTTTCAGCTTCGGCCTTCTTGGAAGCCTTCTTGGGTTCTTCCTTCTTTACCAGCTCGAACTTGGTGAGCTTGATGAGCGCCATTTCAGCGGCATCGCCGCGGCGCGGACCGAGCTTATAGATCTGGGTGTAACCGCCGTTTACGTCAGCGTAATCAGGAGCGATCACGTCAAACAGCTTCTTAACAACATCTTCCTTTGTGATAAAAGCAAGTGCTGCGCGGCGGGATGCGAGAGTATTCTTCTTGCCGAGGGTAATCATCTTTTCAGCAAGAGCACGAACTTCCTTTGCACGAGTCAAAGTAGTTTCGATAGAGCCATTTTCAAGCAGATATGTTACCATGCCTCTGAGCATTGCTTTTCTGTGCGCGGTAGGTCTGCCGAGTTTTCTGGTTCCGGGCATTATAATTCCCTCCTTTTACGGTTTAGTTGGAATATGAATTTGGACGAGTAATCAAAACATCGAAGCGTCTGTCGGTGTTTGAAGCGTTTTCGGCGTAGCCGGAACAAACGGCAATGCCGTTTGAGGTTCAAACCCGTAGCAAAAGCTTCGCTTTTGCTTTATTCTTCCTCTTTCTTCAGATCAAGGCCCAAAGAATGTAACTTCTGAATTACTTCTTCGAGCGACTTCTTACCGAGGTTACGAACCTT
>JAFQVU010000138.1 GCA_017407885.1 Clostridia bacterium | reverse complement strand
GTTTTTGTGGATAACGGGAGAAGTCCGTCGCCTGTGGAGAGAATATCTCCCTTTGTACCGAAGGACTTGGGAATTGACGGGCCTGTTATATCCGCGTCAAGAATAGCGCACTTATAATCGCGTCTTTGCATAACTGTTGCCAGCATGGAAGTTACGATGGATTTTCCTACGCCGCCCTTGCCAGAGACAACGCCTATCACGTGCTTGATATTTGAATCCTTGTGAGGAGCGTCATACTGAGGAGCTCTTGAGGAGCAGTTTGCGGTACAGGTAGAACAATCATGTGTGCATTCGTTATTTTCAGCCATGATCATGTTTCCTTTCTGGGAATATGCAATATTATAGACAGAGCGACATATTTACCGGTTCGGCGTATATTATCGTCTAAATCTATGTATTCCTTATTATTATATAACATTTTCTCGTAAATTACAAGAGATTCGCGGCAATTACTTTACGTTTCGAGGCATTTTTTACGTCTTAAACAAAGGAAAAAACGCATAATACATCCTAGACATCCAAATCCGAGAAAATATTATGCGTTTTTTTGTAATTGTAAATTTTTAGTAAACTTCAAAAACTGTTATTTGTTAAATTTCACACGCCGCGCCAAGCTTTCAACACCAAATATGCCGATAGGCACAAGAGCGGGCACCAAAGCAAACAATGCTTTCACTCCACAGAATGCACCTCCAATAATTGGCAAGGGCGCCAAAACAACGACCGAAGCAAGAGCCACTGCCGAAGCGAAAAACATAGCACCTGCAGTATGCAAACGCAGGTCATGCCACGAGTATATACGCCTAAGTGATGTAACCGAGCAGACCATGCCTGTTATGATAGCTGAAGACGCGAGAATAGCTACCTCTTCCGCACTTGACAGATCGAACTCAAGAAGCTTCGACAAAATCGACAGTATAACGGACCAGCCGGAAAGAGATGCTCCCCAAACTATTCCGTCAATAATAGGTCTTGACCGTTTTCTGAGTTGAATACTGTTGTCAATATACACATCGGATTTAGGCGAAGCAAATGCCATCATAAGTATTGCCGCGAAATCGAACAAAAGTCCCCACACAAGGATGAACACGGGTGACAAAAGCGGTATACCAAAAATTATCGAAGATAGCATAACGGCGAGCCTTGCGCATTGCGAAGCTGTGAGATATGTCTTGGCTGCCTCCATATTTGAAAACATAACAGACGCCGCTTCTACCGCCCCGATCACGCCAGAAATCCCTCCGACTCCATGCTCTGTGGATGGGCTATCGTTTATTTTTACAAGAACCGATGCCTGAGAGGCGAGAGTTGATGGGATGGCCTTCATGCTTGAGCCCGAAACCGCAAATCCAACGTCTGCTGCTGCCAAAACGCCGGAATCGCGTATTTCTCTGCCGACTGCCGCAGTTATCGATGTCTCTTTGCCGTCATCCTGCAGTATCGCATCAGTATCCGCATCGCGATCATGCATAACGGTTTTCATAGTTTTTGCCAAAGACTGTGCCAACCTTGCTTTGCTTACTCCCTCAAAGGACACAATGGCTCCGTTCTCGTCGAAGGAATCAACCATTTCCGCGGTGAGCTCACTCATTTTCACTCGCACAGTATTTTTTCCAAACAGCCTAAGTCTGTGGCAGTAATACAAATCCGCATCGGGATTTTCAGTAAAAATAATCGGTACAATCTTTTTATCTTTAATATATTGTAGACTTTGCTTTACATTTTTCTCAGGCTCCTCAGCCACTGCAAAAAAGCCTTTAAATATCATATTTGCAGTCAGAACAGCGGCGCGGTTTAAATTCATATACGGCGATCTTCTTACTGACACTGCCAAAACAGACGCTCCGCCAAACTCAAGCCGAGCACATTCCGTAAGGATCTCCTTGCGCAGAGCCGCTGTGAGAGGTACTTCTCCATCCTTCCCATCCATAGCAGAGCAGCATGCTAAAACATCAGCCACCTTGCCGACGCCAACTGCACAAACATCATTATTATATTCAATCAGCGAAAGCTGAAGACTTTGAGTATTCTCCTTATCCGCGTCCTTATGGTCAAATATTTTATAAGAGTTTGTTTTTATATCAAGTCCGTTATCGGCAAGCGATGTAGCCGCACGTCGGATCACCGCATCCATTGCAGTATTGTTTATCTCGGCAAAGTGCCCCGTGGCGATACCTGTATTACTGTCCGCTGAAGCTGTCATAGCGAGAGAAACTATCTCTTCCACCGCCCTTTTGCCACTTTCCGGCATACTTGTAAATTTGTAATATTTTCCATTCACACGGCAAGCATACAGCTCAGATCTGCCCGATTTAAAGAAGGAAGATCCGCAGAAGACGATACGCTTTATGTCACGTATGCTCTCGAGCTTTTCGGGGCAGCGGATAGATAAATTCTTTCGATTTGCCGCATCTCTGACTCCGACTGCAACGGCAATGGTTGCGATCACCGTCAGAAATTCGCTCATTGCTGCAACAGCCATGGCTACAGCACCGAGAAAAACGTCCGGCAGGGATACATCTTCGCCAAAAAATATGGAAAGTGCTGTGAGAATCATAACGCACGCCAGCATTATAAGGCTCGTATTTCGCGCTCTCAGCCTGAGCTTTGCCACAGCAGGAAGCTTTGCTGTTGCGTCAATCTCGATTCCGCCCTGCTTTCGCTCTATCAACGATGCTTCGCCGCATGCTGTCGCCGCCATTCTGATAGAGCCGGATAGAACCGATGTTACTCCCGAAGGAATAATTAGTTCTCCTGTCAACCCCGTATAACCGGAAAATGCACCATACCCAATTTTATTCACAATCTTACCATCAATTTTCTCTGGTATTACTAATCTGCCAGAAGGCCGCCCGGCCGCATT
>JAFQVU010000137.1 GCA_017407885.1 Clostridia bacterium | reverse complement strand
CCTGGTTGGCCGGAAAGATCAAATGCGGAAAATGCGGCTATGCTCTGACCATTCGCAAGTGTAAGTTGAAAACAAAAACACTGCGATATTTCATTTGCAGCCGTAGAATGCAAACGGATCGTTGTGAGGGTGTAGGCGGTATTGCTGCAGATGATTTTGAGGCGTTCATGTTGGAGCAAATGAAGGATCATGTCAAGCAGTTTGAAACACTCGCGGCCCCGCTCCAGGTTGCAGAGAATCCGCGAGTGTATGAACTGAATGTGAAGATTGAGCAAACCAACGAAGAGATCAACAAGCTGCTCGACAAAGTTTCTTCTGCAAATGATGTGCTTATGGACTACATCAACCGTCGAGTAAAGGAGCTGGACGCTCAAATTACAGCCTACCGACAAGAGATAAAAGAACTTTCGCCCATACAGAATGCACAGAATTGTGATATTGAGCAAATCAAGGATTATATGGATAAGTGGGATCTGTTGGAATACGATGACAAACGCGCCGTCGTGGATCAACTGATAACGGTGGTCAAAGCAACTGAGGACAGTTGCGAGATTACATGGAAGATTTGACTCACTTCACCTTGATTGTAACGCTTCGCCGAAGCGCTGGAAGTGGACTATTTCGCGCTCCCGCAGGTAGCGGATAACGTTGTTTACATCGGGATCGTCGGAAAGACGCAGGATATTGTCATAGGTAACACGAGCCTTCTGCTCGGCTGCCATGTCCTCAGTCAGGTCTGCGATGAGGTCGCCCTTTACCTGCATGCTGGCGGCAGACCAGGGGAAACCGGAGGCCGCGGTAGGATAAACACCCGCGGTGTGGTCAAC
This sequence comes from Clostridia bacterium, assembly GCA_017407885.1. The sequence continues at coordinate 1,000 of JAFQVU010000137.1, read as the reverse complement.
GAAGTAGGCATCGAAGCCCGCCGCTTTTATCTGAGATTCCGTAAGATTGCGGGTAAGCTGATGTACTATGCTGCCTATCATCTCGAGGTGACTGAGCTCTTCCGTTCCGATGTCGGTCAGGAGACCTTTCAGCTCGTCGAAGGGCATGGAATAGCGCTGGCTGAGATAGCGCAGCGATGCGCCAAGTTCGCCATCAGGTCCACCATACTGGGATATAATGATCGACGCAAGCTTGGGATTGGGACGATCGATCTTTACCGGGTACTGCAGCTTCTTTTCATATATAAACATTATCTCATACCTCCCCCGTATTCCCATGGCCATGGCGAACACAGCCAGCTGTATTCCTCGCCGCAGGCCTGCATCTGCTTAATCGGCCCATACTTTTCCACATAGCGCTTTTCGCCGGTTTTATACAGCTCAACGTATCTGTTGAACAGCTCCAGCGCCTCATTATCGTCGCAGTGTGTGTCGAGATAAAGCGCCAGCTCGTGGACGACGAAGCCCAGCGCCATAAGCTCTCCGAGGGGAGTATCCGGCGCACCCGTTTGGTTTACAACATTCTTCCAGGGCAGGTCAAGACCGGGGAAAAGCGTGCCTCTCGCCAGCGCCTCCGCAGGCTTATACTGGGGTGTACTTTCCTCCTGCATGGGCACGTACGAAAGGGCAAGCGGCGCGCATTCGGGCAGGGTTCCGCATTTATATCCACAATCATTATCGGGGTGATTGTTTGGCTTATTCATTTAATTCCTCCTATCAAAAGCACCTTTCCGCTGCTTTCATGACATTCTATTCAATAATGCCTCGCTCGGTGCAAAAAAGCATTGACAAAAGCCTTGATTTTAGGTATTCTATGGACAAAGAATGCCTTTTTGCCGGCATAATTTAGCCCGAGAGTGCAGAAATCGGCTCCAGGCCGGTGTTAATGCGCGTTATTATGCCGTCAAAAGTCGGAAAAGTGTTGTTAAAGCAAGGACACTTTGTTATAATTATTTATAAT
>JAFQVU010000136.1 GCA_017407885.1 Clostridia bacterium | reverse complement strand
ATGTGTATAAATCTCCATTCAAACAGAAGTCTCTCGCCCGATGTCCAGAAAATATTGAGCACCGCAGTAAATACTATTATAAACATAAGCGGTTTTACTGCTCGTATCACGATTTTTACAGGTACCCTGCTTATGATTATAAGAAACACTGTAAACAAGGCTGCAAAAGCAAAGCTTGCTGCACTTTTGGCAAAGAAAAGCGTAATAATATATACAATCGCAAACACAAGCTTTGCGCGCGGGTCTGCTCTGTGCAAAACCGAATTGCCTGCAAAATACTGACCGAGAGTGATATCCTTCATCATCGAACATCACCTCCGAGCAGCGAAAGGAGAATCGCCTTTGCATCATCTACAGTATATATATCCTGCGGCACAGGCATGCCTCCCTCGCGGAGATGCGAAATAAGGCGTGTGACCTCCGGAACACCAAGGCCTATCTTCATTAGTTTTTCAGCGTCGCCGAAGACTTCCTTTTGGGTGCCTTCAAGATATATTCTGCCATCATTCATAACTACAAGTCTATCGCAATAGCGAGCCATGTCCTCCATACTATGGCTAACAATTATAACAGAGGCTCCGCTTTCGCGGCGATATCGGTCAAGTCCAAGGAAGATATCCTCTCTTCCCTTTGGATCAAGTCCTGCTGCAGGCTCATCAAGCACAAGCACATCAGGCTTCATTGCCATTATGCCGGCTATTGCAACACGGCGCTTCTGCCCTCCGGAAAGTTCAAACGGAGAACGATCGAGCATATCCTCGGCAATACCGGTAAATGCCGCCGCATCCTTAACGCGCTTGGATATCTCATCCTCACCAAGTCCCATGTTACGCGGGCCGTATGCAATATCTGCACGCACGGTTTCATCAAACAACTGATATTCCGGATACTGCATCACAAGTCCGACTTTAAAGCGCACCTGTGAAATCTCTTTCGGCTTTGCCCAGATGTCTTGACCATCAAGTACAACCTTGCCGCTATCAGGTTTCAGCAGTCCGTTGAACATACGCAGCATTGTTGATTTGCCGCAGCCGGTATGCCCGATTATACCTGTCATAAGACCTTTTTCAATTTTCAGATTTATATCGACAAGCGCCTCATGAGCCATGGGTGTTCCCTTGTCATATGTGTAGCACACATCCGAAAGTTCAAGAATAGTCATTTTTCCTCTTACTTCTGCACATTATACTTTTCAAGGATAAGCTTTGCGCAGTTTTCTATATCTATGGGGTTATCATCAAAATTTATACCGCTCCTCGAGAGTTCATAAAGCAACTCGCGTCCCTGCGGCACATCAAGTCCTACACGGCGAAGTCCGTCAACATCCGAAAATACCTCTTTAGGTGTACCGTCACGGTATATCTCGCCGTCGTTTACAACGATGATACGATCTGCTTTAACCGCTTCATCCATGTAGTGTGTGATATGCAACACTGTCATACCGAAGTCGGTATTCAAACGCCGGATAGTCGCCATAACTTCTGCGCGTCCGCGCGGGTCGAGCATTGCAGTGGATTCGTCAAACACAACACATTTCGGCATCATGGCAATCACTCCCGCTATCGCTACGCGCTGCTTTTGCCCACCGGAAAGCCGGTGTGGCTGGCTATCGCGATATTCATACATTCCAACGGTTTTCAGCGCATCGTCAACACGCATGCGTATCTCTTCGCGCGGTATACCAAGATTTTCGGGACCAAATGCAACATCCTCTTCAACAATGGTTGCAACAAGTTGATTGTCGGGATTTTGAAACACCATCCCGACATCGCGGCGAACATCAAATACATCATCCTCTGACATCTCTGAATATATCTTGTGCCCGCCGACAGTAAGTGAGCCGCCGGTGGGAGTGAGGATGACATTGAGAAGTTTTGCAAGTGTAGATTTTCCGGAACCGTTATGCCCCAGCACCGCAACATACTCGCCTGCGTTCACAGTGAATGAAATGTTTTTTAGTGCCTCGGTAAAATCACCGTTGTCATCGGTATATGTGAAAGATAAATTTTCAGCAATAATAAAAGGTTCTACCATAGCTATCTTCTTTCTAATCAAATTCATAGCGTACGCTTGCACCGCAGGGGAGCAAGGCACCGCTTGATTTTACCGGAAGCGCAATCTCCATCGCCTCACTGTGTCCTCCGCGCGTAGGCTTAATGCGGATATCTGCGATGTACGTCATTGAAAGAGGCGAAAGTCCTGTCGTATATGAATTGATAAGGAAGAACAACGGCTTATCCGAGAGCACCTTTTCGGTAAGCTGTATAAACTCATCAATGCTTTCCTCTATCTTCCATACCTCGCCGGTGGGACCGCGTCCGTATGACGGCGGATCCATGATGAT
>JAFQVU010000135.1 GCA_017407885.1 Clostridia bacterium | reverse complement strand
GGCGGATATCTTGTAACTCCGCATGTCCTCAAAGAAATGGTCGATGATGACGGAAATGTTATCTATTCCTATGAGACCGAACAGAAGGTACAAATCTTTTCAGAGGAAACCTGCAACACCATAACACAGATACTCGCTGAAGGTGTTGCAACCGATGGTGGCGCAAAAAATGCATATACCAAGGGATACAGCGTAGCCGCAAAAACTGGAACATCGCAGAAGCAGGATAAATATGTTTACTACGATGCCGAGGGGAATGTTGTTTCTTTCGAGGACGAATGGGTTACTTCCGAGCGTCCTTACAGAATCGGTTCAACCGTGGCATATGCACCGGCGGACGATCCCCAGATAGCGGTTATCATCATCGTAGATGAGCCGTCCTCGGGCGGTTCTTTCGGAAGCATCGTTGCGGCACCGTATATCTCGAATTTCCTCTCTGTGGCAATGCCGTATCTTGGCTATGAGCCGCAGTATACCGAGGAAGAGCTTTCAAAGATAGATGTCGGTATTACAACTCTTGTCGGACTTTCCGCCGAGGATGCAACTCTCTATCTTACCAACCGCAAGCTTAAATTTAAGATCATCGGTGACGGTGACGGTATTGTTACCGCACAAACTCCCGCAGGCGGAAGCAGACTTTCGACCGACAGCGGTGTTGTATATCTCTACACCGGCGAGGCGGAACCGTCCGATACTGTCATAGTTCCTGATGTTATGGGAATGACCGCTACATTCTGCAATAGGCAGCTTATAAATTCAAAGCTTAACATAAAGGTTCAAGGCGCAACAAACTACAATGTCGGAACGGGTGCACAGGTAATATCGCAGTCGCCCGCGGCAGGTACTCCGGTTGCTCCCGGTACGATTGTTACCGTTGAATTCCGTTACATGGACGGTACCGACTGATGTCATAATCGGGTGTCCTTTTGCGTAAATATCTTACAAAGATATAACGCGGAGGAAACTTATATGGCAACTATAGCGGAGCTTACAAAAAAGGTCGGTATTACACAAACAAATCTCGATTCATTCGATATGGAGTGCGGCAGACTTCGCACAAATTCCCTCGAATGTACATATGGCGATACATTTATTTGTATAAAGGGCGGTAAGGTTGACGGGCATGATTTTATCTGTACCGCAGTCGATCACGGCGCAAGACTTATCGTATGCGAGCGTGTGACCGTCTATCTTAAAGACCACCCCGAGATACCATACATTGCAGTCGAAAACACAAGACTTGCCGCGGCGCATATGTGGAATGAGTACTGCGGACGTCCTTCTGACAGGCTTATACTTGTCGCCGTGACCGGTACGAACGGAAAAACCTCAACCACGTATTTTCTGCGTGAGATATTTAAGGCGGCAGGATATGTTACGGGCGTAATAGGCACCGTCAGATGCCTCATCGGAGACAAAACGGAGATAATCTCCGACAGTGCCGATTCAAATGTCAATTCGATGACTACCCCAACGCCGGAGCAGCTCTATCCAATGCTTGAAAAAATGGCGGATGAGGGAGTGGAGATAGTCTTTATGGAGGCATCCTCACATTCCCTTGCACAGTATAGACTCGATCCGCTTCGCTTTACTGTGGGGATATTCACCGGACTTACGCAGGATCATCTTGATTACCATGGAACGATGGAGGAGTATTACCTCTCCAAGCGCAGCCTCTTTGCAATGTGCGGAGCGGCAGTGATAAATGCCGATGATCCGATTGCCGAGAGGCTTGCACGCGAGATAGATGTTCCGTCTGTTAAATATTCTGTTTCAGGCAGGCTCGCCGATTATATGGCGAAGGATATTGACTGTGAGCGCCCTGACGGAATAGCTTATACTTTTAGTGACAAAAATGATTTTTGCAGGATAAACTGTCCGGTGTCCGGATTGTTTATGGTTTCAAACACACTTGGGGCGATCAGTACGGCACGTCTGTTTGCAATAAAACAGGATGTTATTGTGTCTGCGCTCTCGAAATGTCCGCAGATACCCGGGCGAATGGAGCATATACCGTTGCCGAAAGAGTGCGATTTCGATGTTTTTATCGATTATGCGCACACACCCGATGCACTTGAAAATGTGCTGAAAACTCTGCTTGCTCTGAAAAGACCCGACGGCAGAATTGTTGTTGTATTCGGTTGCGGCGGCGACAGAGACAGAACCAAGCGCCCGATTATGGGCAGAATAGCCACAACGCTTGCAGGTCTCACGGTCATCACAGGTGACAACAGCCGCAGTGAAAATCCGCGTGCGATTATTTGCGATATTCTTCGAGCGGTAGCGGACGGCGCCGACTGCAAGGTGATCGAACGGCGCGAGAAAGCGATACGCTGGGTTATTGAAAATCACCGTGCGGGAGATATAATTCTGCTCGCCGGAAAGGGACACGAAGATTATGAAATAGATGCCGACGGGAAGCATCCGTTTTCCGAATCGGCAATAGTGCTCGAAACTGTACAGTGGCTTT
>JAFQVU010000134.1 GCA_017407885.1 Clostridia bacterium | reverse complement strand
TTTTCGGTACATCATAAAACACAGAAAAACAAATTTATACAAGAGGAAGACAATGCAAAAGGTAGTGGAATACGGAACGGTTTTCAGCATAGGAGCCGTCGGATACGGAATAATCGAAATCTTATGGCGCGGGCGGACACATTGGACAATGATACTTACGGGCGGAGTCTGTCTTGCCTGTATATATTTAAACGAAGCGTACAACAAAGATGCGCCCGTGTGGAAACGCTGTCTTGTGGGAAGTCTCATCATTTCTTTGTCCGAGATTTTGGTGGGATTTGTTGTGAATATGCTTCTCGGATGGGCAGTCTGGGACTACTCAAATCAGCCGCTTAATCTTTTTGGACAGATATGCCCCCTTTACTCGGCACTGTGGTTTCTGCTTTGCATTCCGGCGACATATTTGTGCAAATTTTTGCGCAAGACTTTGCGTGGTGAAATATAAAAAACAACGGAGAGAAAGTTTTTTCTCTCCGTTGTTTTCTGTAATCACAGTTTCGCTCACATAACCGCATTAAAACTGCAAATCAAACCTCAAATCCTATAATAAATCCGCCCTTTTCTGCATAGAAGCTGCATAAACCGCGACATGTGTCTATTTCTATTACAGCGTTCGTGAACTGTTTTAACAGCTTCGCTTTAAGCTCCTCTGCCACTGCTTCATTAAGGCAATGTGAGATGCGTACCTTACCGCCTTTGTATCCAAGTCTCTGCATGTGGCTTGTTACCTCGGCGAGAGTTTTTGTATTGCCGCGGCATTTTGAAAGCATTTCAAGCGTTCCCTTTTCGCTTGCCTTACCAATCGCGCGGACACCGAGAATACCGGCAGCCGCCGCGGCGATTTTGCTTACACGCCCATTGTTCGCAAGATTCTTCATTGATTCGAGAACGAACAGCAGCTCTGTCTTGTAGCCCGAAAGCTCGGATAATATCTCATCGAAGCTTCTGCCGGCGCATATTAAATCGCGTGCTTTTTCTGCCATAAGTACCATTTCGGGGCCGGTTGAGAGAGAATCAATAACAGCAACGCGCCGAGACGGATTTTTCTCTTCATACGTCTGCTTTGCCATGCAGGCAGAATTGTAGCTTCCGGAGAGTGCACTTGTAATCGTGATGCAGATGATCTCCTCGGAATCGCCGAATGCCAATAACCAGTCGTTTATATTGGGGCAAGAAGTCGAGGATTTACCGCTGTAATGGTATAACTCATCTACCATTTCGTGGACATTCAACTCCGGCGTATCCGCGTATTGCTTTTTATCTGTAATTATTTTAAGCGGCGCGCAAGCGAACGGAACGCTCGGAAGCTCGGTTAAATTGGATGATGAATCCACTACAATTTTGGTTTGGCTCATTGCTATATTCGGCTGTGATTGCGTTTTCGCCTACAGCCTTCCTTTCTCGCGCAAATACGCGGTGTTGATTTGCATGTCAGCACGCTGTGTGCTGCACTTAAATTCAGGAGTGTTTCCACTCCGAAATTATGGGTTATTACAGCAGGTTTTATTCATATTTATGCTTTCATACCGTCGAGTAAAACTCCAAAGCTATATTTGAAGTCGGAAATCGCATCATCTTTGGGGAGCTTGCGCCCGATAGCATCTGCGTTGTAGCCTCGAATAAAGCACCAGATGGCATAGGTCATGGCATCTATGTTGAGCTCTTTGAGGTGTCCGTTGTTTATTCCGAATTCGATGAGTTTTTTGATTTCGTCTTTCCACCATTCGTAGTTTCTGCTGGACGCGGAATCGGTCTCAAACACATAATAGTTGAAATTCATTTTTATATCGTAGGACATAACGAGGGTGTTTGCCACAATGTCGGTCACCTGCGCAAAAAAATCGCCGCGCGGATCAAATTTTGCAGTGATGCTCTCTCGGATTTTTAACACCATATTCTCATATACGATATCAAGAACCTCTGTTATATTATGGAATCGGTTGTAGAATACGCGGTTTGTAATGCCGAGTTCCTGCAGAATAGAACGGACAGTGATACTATTAGCACCGTTCGTTATAGCAAGCTTTTTGGCTGTGTCGATGATTTGTTTTGACATATCATCGCATATGAGCGCTTGGTTGTTTCCTTCCATAATATCACTCCTCGCTTCCAGCACACTGTGTGCTGTGGGATATTATACCATAATTTTTCGCATTTGTCAAGAGGCGTGTAAGAAAGCGACCGTCCTCTACTACGCAAAAAGCAGTCATACCTTCACGGTATGACTGCTTTTGATATATTAAAGTACGACTTTGCCTTCGTAAACCTTGGTAGCGTCACCGGAGAGATATACCGTCTCGTCGGTGTAACGGATCTTCAGATCGCCGCCGCGAAGCTTTACCGTGATATCAGTGTTCTTCGGACAGAATCCGTTTTCAACCGCTGCTACAACTGCCGCGCATGCGCCGCTTCCGCAAGCGAAGGTCTCGCCCGAACCGCGCTCCCAAACGCGCATCTTTATCGTCGTGCTGTTGAGCACCTTGACGAACTCGGTGTTAACACGCTCGGGGAAGAGCTGGTCGTTTTCAAACTTCGGTCCCAGCACCTCAAGATTCAGATTTTCAAGCGCTTCGTCAAATTCATCGCTAAATACAACGCAGTGCGGATTACCCATCGATACGCAGGTAATGCGGTAACGGTCACCTGCAACCTGCGTGGGAACGCCGATTACGTTACGCAGTGCGAGCTTGACGGGGATGAGCGAGGGATTAAGCTCCGCTTTGCCCATATCAACCGTAACAGTGCTTACTTCGCCGTTTACTTTCTCAACTGAAGTGTTGCGAATCCCGCTGAGGGTTTCGATTGCAACGGTGTCCTTATTAACCATCTTGTTGTCAACCATATATTTCGCAATGCAGCGCGCCGCGTTGCCGCACATTCTGCCCTCGGTACCGTCGAGATTGAACATACGCATCTTAACGTCCGCGATTTCGGACGGGTACATGAGTACAACACCGTCGCCGCCGATACCGAAGTGGCGGTCTGCAAGTCGGATGCTGAGTCCCTCGGGGTTGTCGATCTTCTGGTTGAAGCAGTTGAAGTAGATATAGTCGTTTCCGCATGCTTCCATCTTGGTGAATTCAAGCGTTGCCTTTTCATTTCGCATATCGTTGATGTCAACAAGCTCTGTGCAGCTCTGCGAATAACGGCTCTTTAAGCAGTCGGCGACTGCATTTGCTGTGTCGATTGAAGTAAGGCAAGGAATCGCGCGCTCGACTGTCTTGCGGCGTATCTTAACGCTGTCACGTGTCGGGATTCGTCCCTTTGCCGATGTGGAGATAACGTAGTCGATGCGTCCCGATTCGATGAGCTTCAAGGTGTTGTTTTCACCCTCATGAATCTTGTCAACCACTTTTACCTTCATGCCGTAGTCCTCGATGATCTTCGCGGTGCCGCGAGTTGCGTACAGCTCAAAGCCGAGGTCGTAGAAGCGTTTTGCGGTCTCGCCAATTTCCGATTTGTCGGAATCGCGAACAGTGATGAATATACCGCCCTGCTTCTTTAATTTATAGCCTGCCGCGACGAGTCCCTTGAAGAGCGCCTCTTCGCGTGTGGAAGCAAGACCGAGCACCTCACCGGTAGACTTCATCTCCGGACCGAGGTGGTTGTCAACGTTCATCAGCTTCTCAAACGAGAACACCGGAACCTTGACTGCAACGTACGGCGAAGTCTTGTAAAGTCCGATGCCGTAGCCCATATCGGCGAGCTTTTCGCCGAGCATACAGCGTGTTGCGAGGTCAACCATAGGAACGCCGGTAACCTTACTGATATACGGAATGGTACGCGATGAACGCGGATTTACCTCGATTACATACAGTTTGTTGTCGTTCTTGTTTATAAGGTACTGGATGTTGACAAGTCCCATTATATTAAGGGATGTCGAGAGCTTTCTGGTGACGTCGATGATCTCCTCGCGGAGCTTATCGGTGATGTTCCATGCAGGATATACCGCAATTGAGTCGCCCGAGTGGATACCGGTACGCTCAACGTGCTCCATGATACCGGGGATGAGGATG